>JANJTI010000214.1 GCA_024711185.1 Brevundimonas sp.
TCGGTGTTTTTCGTCCACCGTGGAACTTTGGCCCCCCTTTGGCTGGCCCTAACCCTGGCTGGCGGTGGCGAAATTCGGGGGCCGCTTCTCGAAGAAGGCCGTGAAGGCCTCCCGGGCCTCCGGGCTCAGCATCTGGGCCCCGAAGACCTCGCCCTCGGCCTGCATCAGGGCCCAGAGTTGCTCCGCATCGCGCATCAGCTTCTTGGTGCCTGCCAGCGAGCCCGGCGCCCGCTGGGACAGCGCCTGCGCAAGCCGCAGCGCCTCACCGTCCGCCTGATCGGCCGGAACGCAGCGGTTCGCCAGCCCCCAGGCATGCGCCGTCCTGCCGTCGATCGGCTCGCCCAGGGCGAACATCTCGAACGCCCGCTGGTGCCCGATCACCATCGGCAGCAACAGCGTCGAGGCCGCCTCCGGCGCCAGCGCCAGGTTCACGAACGGCGTCGACAGCAAGGCCGTGTCCGCCACGACTACGAGATCGCAATGAAGCAGCAGCGTCAGCCCGATCCCGACCGCCCGGCCCTTCACCGAGGCCACGGCGGGCTTGTCGAGATAGGCCAGCGACTTGAGGAAATCGAACACGGCCATGTCGCCCGGCCGCTTGCCGCCCATGGCGATTGTGGCGAAATCGCCGATGTCGTTGCCCGCCGAGAAGCTGTCGCCCTCCGCGCGGAACAGGATCACGCGCACGGCCGGATCGTCCTGCCCGCTCCGCACTGCGGCGGCCATGTCGGCGTACATCGCCTGGGTGATCGCGTTCTTCTTGTCCGCGCGGTCCAGCGAGACGGTCAGGACGCCGTCGGCGATCTCGGTCTTGATATGGCTCATGGTTTCCTCAGACGGCGCGCCAGCGCCAGACGCCCTCGGCGTCGGTTTCACGGATCGCCTCGCCCCTGCGGACCAGACAGTTCAGATGCGCCAGGCTCTCGCCCGTGGCCATGCCCAGCAACCCGTCGCCGATGGGCCGGGCGAACAGGCAGCCGAAGACGTCGATGGCGCGGCGCGGCTCCCTGAGCGTTCTCAGCAACCGCTTGAGCGACGTCTCATGCCCCCGGATCAAGGCGTCCAGCCGGGCATGCGCGCCCTTGAACGGTTCACCGTGAGCCGGAAGCACCAGGACGTCGGCCGGAACCTCGACCTTCAATCGCTCGAGGGACGCCAGCCAGTCGCTGAGCGGATCGGCGTCCGGCTCCGTCGGCCAGACCGAGACGTTCGAGCTGATCCTGGGCAGCAGCTGGTCGCCCGCGATGAATACGCCGTCCTCCTCGCGGAGCAGGCAGATGTGCTCGGGCGAATGTCCGTCGCCGCCGACAAGCTTCCACGCCCGGCCGTCGATCTCGAGCGTCTCCCCGGCCGTCAGCCGCTGATAGGCTACCGGCGGCTCGCTGACTCCCTTTCCGAACAGGCCGTAGCGCGACCGCCAGCCCTGGATCTGATCCTCGCTCCAGCCGCAGGCGCGATAGAACGCCGCCCCCTCTTCCGGTGCCGGTCCCGCATCGGAAACCAGCATGCGCATCGTCACATACTCCAGCCGGCTCATGAGCAACGGCGCCCCGAACCGGCGCGTCATCCAGCCCGCCAGGCCCACATGATCCGGATGCATGTGCGTGCAGATCACCCGCCGCACCGGCCGGTTCTCGAGCACGCCGGCGAAGAGCGCTTCCCAGCCCTCGCGGGCCGCCGGGACGTTCAGACCGGTATCCACGACGGTCCAACCGTCGCCATCGCGCAGAGCCCACAGATTGATGTGATCCAGCGCCATCGGCAGCGGAGACCGCACCCACAGCAAGCCGTCGGCGACCTCTTTCGCCTCGCCCGGTCCCGGCGGATCGCCACAAGGATAGGCCAGTTCAGCCCGCGCTAGTCGTGCGCCGCGTTCGATGTCAGGCACGCCGTCGGGCAAGACCGTCTCCTTAAGCAACTCGCCCTTGTAGCCCCTCGTTCATCTCCGCGTCAAAATCGATCTGTCAGAGAGTCCAGCCTCTTTGACCTTCACGCGTTAGACGCGTTGTGACTTGACCAAGGGGCGCCTGCGCCCTTAGCCGTGGCCCAACTTCCCAGACGAGGACCCTCGCCGATGAGACGAACCCTGTTTTCCCTGGTCGCCGGGGCCGTTGTCGCCCTGATGGCGGTCACGGCCCCCATGGAGGCCTCCGCCCAGAGCCGCACGCGCTCCCAGACGATTCCGACCCAGACGGAAATCGACGAAGACGTCCGGATGATGATCACCCGCGATGACATCGCCTGTGATTACGACACCGCTCGCTTCATCGGCCGGAACGGCGAAGGCCGGACGCTTTACGAAGTCGGTTGCCGTGGCAACCCGGGTTTCCTGCTTCTGGACACCGAACCGGCGCAACAGGTGAACTGCATCGCCAACAACGCGTCCGTCGCGGCGCGGCGCGCCCAGGATCCGGAAGCGGAAGTCGGGGCGGAATGCACCTTTGAGAGCAACACCAACGTCGTCGCGCAGGTCACGCCCTATGTTCAGACGGCCGGGCTGAGCTGCACCGTGGACCAGGCCCGCTGGGTCGGGTCGGTGACCGG
>JANJTI010000285.1 GCA_024711185.1 Brevundimonas sp.
GCGGGGATGCGGGAGATGAGCGAGAAGTTCCGCGCCGGGGGCGGCGAGATCGAGATCAAGGTCTAGCCGTCGCGTCCCCTCCCAATCGCACAGCGATGGGGACGGGGACCCTCCCGGGCCCCAGGCGAAGGACGGTGGAGGAAGCGACGCTGCGCGCCTCCGAGCGCGTGAGTCTACGGCAAGGAGCGCGGCCGAAGCGCCAGATTCGGACATGCCTCTCTGGAAGGGTCGAGGCATGCGAGCCTGACCGCTATTCTGTTCGCGCCAAAGGTCCGGGACGGGGGTGCAGGATCGGGCCCCGCGACGGCCCTTTCACCCCTCCACCGCTTCGCGGTCCCCCTCCCCATCGCTATGCGACGGGGAGGAGACGCTCACGCCTCTCCCGCGATCTTCCTCAGCGCCTCCTCATACACCGCCGCCGGCTGCCCGCCGGAGATCAGCCACTTCCCCTCCACCACCACCGCCGGCACGGCGTTGATCCCGCGCCCGCGTCAAAGCCCCTGTTCGGCGCGCACCTCGTCCGCACACCGCCCGTCGGCCAGCACCGCCGCCGCCTCGGCCTCGATCCCGTCCGTCGTCATCCTCCGGCTCGACCGGAGGACCGCCCCCGCGACCTCGGCCAGCACCGCCCGGTCGGAGATGTTGCGCCCCCCGGTGAAGTGCGCCGCGAACAGGGCCTGGTTCAGCGCCTTCTGACCCGCCGGCCCCGCCGTCGCCGCGGCCCAGGCCAGCAGGCGGTGGGCGTCGAAGGTGTTCCAGATGCGGCTGGGCTCGTCCAGGCGCATGTCGAAGCCGACCTCGGCGGCGCGCGCGCGGATCATCGCCCGGCTGGCCGCCGACTGTTCGGGGGTGGAGCCGTATTTGCGGCCGATGTGCGCGACGAGGGTCTCGCCCTCGGGCGGCATGCCGGGGTTCAGCTCGAACGGCCGGAACGTGGTCTCCGCTTCGATCCCCTCCGCCTTCAGCCGCCCCAGCGCCGCCTCCAGCCCGCCCAGCCCGACCACGCACCACGGGCAGACGATGTCGGAGACGAAGTCGATGTGGAGGGTCTTCGCGGCCTCGGTCATGGGCGGCGTCTCCTGTGGCGGGTGCCTCATATAGGCTCGACCCTTACCCGTCCGCCGGTCGGTTCATCACAAAGGACGCCACGGACCACAAACAACACGACGGCAGCGCGTCGGCCCGACCTGCCGCGGGCCGCAGGCCCGCCTTCAAACCCGATGGCGTCGCCCTGCGGGCGCCGCGAACGCACGGGCCTCTTCGTGTCCTTCGCGCCTTCTTCGTGTGCTTCGTGATGAACCTGCCGGCCGCCCCGCCGCCCCGGCCCCCGCGCCCGGCGCGGCAGCCCGCTTCACGCCCCCGGACGGGTCAGGCGTCGCGGGTGGGGCCGGTCGCGCATGCGCAGCCACGGGGCCATGCCCCAGGCGATCGGCGTCGAGACCAGGAAGGTGGCGGCGATCATCCACCAGATGGCGTTCAGCATCTCCGACGGGGTCAGCGGCGCGGCCAGCAGGGCGATCAGCCCGAGGCCGAACAGCACGCCCTGGATCATCGGCCAGATCAGGGCGGCGATGGCGAGACGGGTGCGCATGGGGTCCTCTTCCGGTTGCCGGAAGAGAACGGCCGCCGGGCGGCCCCGTTCCGCCCCGCCGCCCGCCGTGTCCGCCGCCGTACACAACTGCAAAGGTTGGACTTTCCGGCTCCGAAGGACTATCAAGCGGGTACCGCGTGCCTGGCCTTACGCCTTCCCGAGCGCGTCGCGGCTGAGAGACATTGGTCCACCCCCTGCCGAAGGGGTCGTTCGAACACTCCCGCTCCAACCCGACGGAAGTGTTCGCCATGTCGAAATTCTCCCTGCGTCTGCATCACCTCGCCGGTCACGATCCGGTGGACGAGCCCCTCGACGTCCTCGACGTCTCCGAAGCGCGCGAGCTGGCCCGGGTCCGCCTGCTGCTGACCCGCGACTACAGCCGCGTCGAGCTGCACCACCTCGGCGAGCCGCTCGAGGTGCTGGAGCGCGACAGCGCCGCCTGAGGCCCGGACGTCGGCCGACCGACAGAGGATCACGGGCGTCGTGATTCGACTTTCGCCCGCCACGGGTATCAGATGAGCCCCGTCGCGGTCCGGGGCCCGCGCGCCCGCCCCCGCCGCGCACGGTTTCGTTCGCTTCAGCCAGGGAGGCCGCCATGGCGCGTTACAGTCTTCGCCTGCACCGCATCGGCCGTCCGCCGGTCGACGAGCCGCTGGACGCCATCGACGTCGAGGAGGCCCGCGAGCTGGCCCGCATGCGGCTGCTGCTCACCCACGAGTTCAGCTACATCGACCTGCGCCGCCGCGGCCGCCACGTCGAGGGCTTCGAGCGCGACGCCGACGGCTAGGCCGCGGCCTTCTTCCTCAGCCGCGCCAGCCGGCGCAGCCGCCGCCAGAAGCGGCCCCGCTCGGGCTCCGGATAGGGCTGCAGGTTCTCGACGAACTGCTCCGCCGAGGCCCGCCAGCTGAACTTCTCGGCATAGGCACGCACTGCCCCGCGGTCGCACTCCAGGGCCTCGAGGCA
>JANJTI010000289.1 GCA_024711185.1 Brevundimonas sp.
AAGAAAGGCCAGCCGCGCCTCAAGCCGCCATTCCCGGCCGGCGCCGGCCTGTACGGCTGCCCGACCACGGTCAACAACGTCGAGTCGATCGCCGTCGTCGGCACCATCCTGCGCCGCGGCGCCGACTGGTTCGCCGGCTTCGGCCGGCCGAACAACACCGGCACCAAGCTGATGACCATCAGCGGCCACGTGAACCGGCCGTGCAATGTCGAAGAGGCGATGTCCATTCCGCTGAAGCAGCTGCTGGAAGAGCACTGCGGCGGCGTGCGCGGCGGCTGGGACAACCTCAAGGCCGTGATCCCGGGCGGCTCGTCGGTGCCGCTCATCACCCGCGAGATGTCCGAGACGGCGCTGATGGACTTCGACAGCCTGCGCGAGATGCGCTCGGGCCTCGGCACCGCGGCGGTCATCGTCATGGACCAGTCGACTGACCTGGTGAAGGCGATCGCCCGCATCTCGTACTTCTACAAGCACGAGAGCTGCGGCCAGTGCACGCCGTGCCGCGAGGGCACCGGCTGGATGTGGCGTGTGCTGGAGCGGATGGCCGTCGGCGAGGCCGATCCGTCGGAGATCGACCTGCTGCTGGACGTCGCCGGGCAGGTGGAGGGCCACACCATCTGCGCCCTGGGCGACGCCGCGGCCTGGCCGGTGCAGGGCCTGATCCGGCACTTCCGTCACGAGATCGAGGAGCGCATCGCCACCTACCGCAGCCGCCGCGCGAACTTCGCCGGCCACGCGATCGCGGCGGAGTGAGCATGCGCCGGACCGCACTCCCGATGCTGGCTCTCCTGACCCTCGCCGCCTGCGGCGAGCGCACGGACGCGCCTGCGCCGGCGGCGGCGGAGACGGTCTCGGCGACCGAGCCGGCTTCCGACGCGGAGGCGAGCGTGCCGGTCGTGCTGACGGCCGCCGACCTGCGCCGCGTGTGCCGCGCCGGTCTGGCGGCGATCCACGGCCAGACGGTCGAGGCCATGCAGGTCGACGGCGTGGAAGGGGAGGTGGTCAACCTGTCCTGGGCCGCCCCGGTCGACGGCGGCCGCCGCCGCGGCCAGTGCCGGGTCGAGGGCGACCTGATCACCTGGAAGCCGGTCGACGCCCCCACGCCCGAAGAGAACCGCTGGATGAACCAGTCCGGCGACCCGGCGGTGCGCTTCGTCCTTGACGGCGGGGCCATCACCATCAACACGACGCTCCCGGATGGGACGACCGCCACGGAGCAGTACGCCGTGGCTGCTGAGCAAGAGGCCCGCTGATGCCCGTCGCCAAGGTCAACGGCGTAGAGATCGAGTTCGAGCCCGGCATGACCGTGCTCCAGGTCGCCGAGCGGGCGGGGGAGGAGATCCCGCGCTTCTGCTATCACGAGCGGCTGTCGATCGCCGGCAACTGCCGCATGTGTCTGGTCGAAGTGAAGCCCGGACCGCCGAAGCCGCAGGCCAGCTGCGCCCTGCCGGCCGCTGACGGCCAGGAGATCTTCACCGACACGCCGATGGTGAAGAAGGCGCGTGAAGGGGTGATGGAGTTCCTGCTCATCAACCACCCGCTGGACTGCCCGATCTGCGACCAGGGCGGCGAGTGCGACCTGCAGGACCAGTCGATGTACTACGGCCGGGACGGCTCGCGGTACGCCGAGAACAAGCGGGCCGTCGAAGAAAAGAACATGGGTCCGACGGTGAAGACCTTCATGACGCGGTGCATCCAGTGCACCCGTTGTGTCCGCTTCATCACCGAGGTGGCCGGGGTGCCGGACATCGGCATGATCTCGCGCGGGGAGAGCGCCGAGATCACCACCTATCTGGAAAAGAACATCGACAGCGAGCTGTCGGGCAACGTCAACGATCTGTGCCCGGTCGGCGCCCTGACCCACCGGCCGTGGCAGTACCACTACCGCCCGTGGGAGCTGAAGAAGACCGAGACCGTCGACGTCATGGACGCGCTGGGCTCGAACATCCGAGCCGACTCCAAGGGCGCCGAGGTGATGCGCGTGCTGCCGCGGGTGCACGAGGGCATCAACGAGGAGTGGCTGTCGGACCTGAGCCGCTACGTCGTCGACGGCCTGCAGCGCCGCCGGCTGGACCGGCCCTGGGTGCGCGGCGCCGATGGCCGCCTGGCCCCGGCCTCATGGGAGGAGGCGCTGGGCCTCGTCGCCGGGAAGCTGAAGGCCGCGCAGGCGAACCGCATCGGCGTGGTCGCCGGCGACCTGCAGGACGCGGAGTCGATGAAGGCGGCGCTGGACCTGTTCCGCGCCCTCGGCTCGCCCAACACCGACTGTCGCCAGGACGGCAGCGCCCTGGGTCATGGGCCGCGCGAAGGCTGGCTGTTCAACTCGGGCATCGCCGGCATCGAGACCGCCGATGCCGTGCTGATCGTGGGCGCCAATCCGCGCGTCGAGGCGCCGCTGCTGAACGCCCGCCTGCGCAAGGCCTGGCTGGCCGGCAAGAGCGAGATCGGCCTGGTCGGCGAGCAGGCCGACCTGACCTTCCCCTACACCTGGCTGGGCGCGGGCTCGAAGACCCTGGCCAAACTGCCCAAGGCGGCGATGGACTTCCTGTCCAAGGCCGAGCGGCCGGCGATCATCGTCGGCGCGGGCGCCCTGGGCGGCGAGACCGGACCGGCGGTGCTGAACGCCCTGGGCGCGCTGGCGAAGAAGGTCGGCGTCGTCAAGGACGGCTGGAACGGCTTCAACGTGCTGCACACCGCGGCGGCGCGGGTCGGCGGCCTCGACATGGGCTTTGTCCCCGGCGAGGGCGGGCTGTCGGCGGTGGACATGGTGAAGAAGGGCGCGCTGGACGTGCTGTTCCTGCTGGGCGCCGACGAGATCGACGCCTCGGCCACGGGCGCCTTCAAGGTCTATCTGGGCAGCCACGGCGACCGCGGCGCGCACGGCGCGGACGTGATCCTGCCGGGCGCTGCCTACACCGAGAAGGGCGGGCTGTACGTCAACACCGAGGGCCGGGTGCAGCTGGCCGAGCGGGTGGTCTTCCCCAAGGGGCAGGCCAAGGAGGACTGGGCCATCCTGCGCGCCCTGTCGGCCATGGTCGGCCAGACCCTGCCGTACGACACCCTCGACCAGCTGCGCGCGAAGCTGATGGGCGACCACCCGACCTTCGGGCGCGTCGACTACCTGCCGGCGCCGGCGGCGTTCGACGTCGCCTCGCTGGGCAGGAAGGGCGACCTCGGCGACGTCGCCTTCGCCTCGCCGGTGCGCGACCCCTACCTCAGCAACCCGATCGCGCGCGCCAGCGTGACCATGGCCGAGCTGTCCGCCCAGCGGATCGCCCCGGTCGCGATGGCGGCGGAGTAAAGGCCCATGGACTTCTGGACCACTCCTCTGGGCTGGACCCTCGCCACCGCGGGCGCGATCCTGCTCGTCACCGTCGGCATCCTGATCTCTCTGGCCTTCCTGCTGCTGGCCGACCGGAAGATCTGGGCCGGCGTGCAGATGCGGAAGGGCCCCAATGTGGTGGGGCCGTTTGGCCTGCTGCAGTCGTTCGCCGACTTCTTCAAATTCGTGCTGAAGGAGATCGTCGTCCCGGCCGGCGCCGACAAGGTCGTCTTCCTGCTGGCCCCGCTGATCACCTTCGTGCTGGCCTTCATCGCCTGGGCGGTGATCCCGTTCGCGCCGGGCTGGGTCATCTCCGACCTCAACGTCGGCATCCTGTACATCTTCGCGATCAGCTCGCTGGGCGTGTACGGCATCATCATGGGCGGCTGGGCCTCGAACTCGAAGTACCCCTTCCTCGGGTCGCTTCGCTCGGCGGCGCAGATGGTCTCCTACGAGGTGTCGATCGGTCTGGTGATCGTCAACGTCATCCTGCTCGCCGGGACGATGAACCTGACGCAGATCGTCGCCGACCAGGGCGGCTGGATCTGGAACTGGTTCGCCTTCGGCGGCGGCCTGGCGACCTGGCCGACCATCGTGGTGATGTTCCCGATGGCCATCATCTTCTTCATCTCGGCCCTGGCCGAGACCAACCGCCCGCCGTTCGACCTGCCGGAGGCCGAGTCCGAACTCGTGGCCGGCTACCAGGTCGAGTACAGCTCGACCCCGTACCTGCTGTTCATGATCGGCGAGTACGCGAACATCGTCTTCATGTGCACCATGATCAGCCTGCTGTTCTTCGGCGGCTGGAATCCGGGCTTCCCGACCGACTTCCTCGATAGCTGGCCGCAGTTCCTGGCCAACCTGTTCCTGTTCGGCGTGCTGTTCGCGAAGATCATCTTCTGGTTCGCCATGATCGCCATGGTGAAGGCCTTTGTGCCCCGCTATCGCTACGATCAGCTGATGCGGCTGGGCTGGAAGATCTTCCTGCCGACCTCGCTGGTCGCGGTGGTCGTCGTGTCCGGATGGCTGGTCGCCCAGCGGGCGGGGCTGGTATGAGCCGGCCCCTGATCCTCGCCGGCCTGCTGACCGTCGCCGCGGCGGCCTCGGGCTGCGCCGTGCCGAGCTACGAGGCGGAGCCGGTCTCGGTGTACCAGTGGGAGCGTCGCCAGCAGGCGGCCGAGCGCCTGTATGCCGAACGCCAGCGGCTGTGCCGCATCACAAAGGACGACGATCCGCGCAAGGAAGAGCTGTGCCGCGGCGTCCAGAGAGAGAACGACTGATGCTGACCCGTCTCGTCCAGGCGACCAAGGGCGCGATGATGCTGGACGTCATCGGCGCCGTCGGCCTGTCGCTGAAGTACATGGCCCGGCCCAAGGCCACCGTGAACTATCCGTTCGAGCGCAACCCGCAGTCGCCGCGCTTCCGCGGCGAGCACGCCCTGCGCCGCTATCCGAACGGCGAGGAGCGCTGCATCGCCTGCAAGCTGTGCGAGGCCATCTGCCCGGCCCAGGCGATCACCATCGAGGCCGAGCCGCGCGCCGACGGCAGCCGGCGCACGACCCGCTACGACATCGACATGGTCAAGTGCATCTACTGCGGCCTGTGCCAGGAGGCCTGCCCGGTGGACGCCATCGTCGAGGGGCCGAACTCGGAGTTCACCGTCGAGACCCGGGAAGAGCTGCTCTACGACAAGGACCGCCTGCTGGCGAACGGCGACCGCTGGGAACGGCTGATCGCGAAGAATCTGGAACTCGACGCGCCTTATCGCTAAGGCGCAACCGCTGACCGGGGAGGGCGATTCCGAGAGGGATCGCCGCCCATAACCGAAAGGGGCTCTGGCCTCCGATGTTGCAAGGCATTGCCTTCTATGTGCTGGCGGCGGTGACCGTGATCGGCGGTCTGCTGGTCGTCACCGCGCGCAACCCCGTGCACAGCGTGCTGTGGCTGATCCTGACCTTCTTCTCGGCGGCCGGCCTGTTCGTGCTGCTGGGGGCCGAGTTCCTGGCCATGCTGTTGGTCGTCGTCTACGTCGGCGCCGTCGCGGTGCTGTTCCTGTTCGTGGTGATGATGCTGGACGTCGACTTCGTGCGCCTGCGCGAGGGCTTCGCGCAGTACCTTCCGCTGGCGGTGATCGTGGCCGGGGTCCTGCTGGCCGAGATGGTCATGATCTCCCTCGTCGTGGCCCAGGGCGGCGCGGCGGCCGCCTCCGCCGGACCGGCGGTCCCCAATCCGGACGCCACCAACGTCGAGGCCCTGGGCCGGGTGCTGTACACGGACTACGTCTACATGTTCCAGGCGGCCGGGATCGTGCTGCTGATCGCCATGATCGGCGCCATCGTCCTGACCCTGCGCCACAAGCCCAACATAAAGCGCCAGGATGTGAGCCGCCAGGTCGGCCGCGACCGCAACAAGGCGATGGAGATCAAGTCGGTCCCGACGGGCGCCGGCGTGAAGCCCGAGGATCTGGTCTGATGGTCGTGACCCTGCAGCACTACCTGGCGGTCGCCGCCATCCTGTTCACCATCGGCGTGTTCGGCATCTTCGTGAACCGCAAGAACGTCATCATCATCCTGATGTCGATCGAGCTGATCCTGCTGTCGGTGAACATCAACTTCGTCGCCTTCTCGGCGTACCTCAACGAGGTGTCGGGACAGGTGATGGCCATGTTCGTGCTCACCGTCGCCGCCGCCGAGGCGGCCGTAGGCCTGGCCATCCTGGTGACATTCTTCCGCAACCGCGGCGACATCGCCGTCGACCACGCCTCGGTCATGAAGGGCTGATCGTGAACCTCGAGACCCTCGTCACCCTGGGCGTTCTCGCCCCGCTGCTCGGCGCCGCGATCGCCGGCCTGACCGGCCGCCGCATCGGCGACGTCGCCTCCCAGGCGGTCACAACCGGCCTGCTGTTCTTCTCGTGCGTGGTCGCCTGGATCGTCTTCGCCCAGTGGACCTGGGGCCATCTGGAGCCGTTCACGGTCACCCTCGCCCCGTTCATCCACGTCGGCGACTTCATCTCGAACTGGTCGATCCGCATTGACGCCCTGTCGGCGGTGATGCTGGTGGTGGTGACGACGGTGTCGTCGCTCGTGCACCTGTATTCCTGGGGTTACATGGCCGAGGACCCGGACAAGCCGCGGTTCTTCGCCTACCTGTCGCTGTTCACCTTCGCCATGCTGGCGCTGGTCACCGCCGCCGACTTCATGCAGCTGTTCTTCGGCTGGGAAGGGGTGGGCCTGGCTTC
>JANJTI010000314.1 GCA_024711185.1 Brevundimonas sp.
GTGATCTGGACCCGCTGGAGCCAGGCCCTGCTGGGCCTGCCCCTGTTCGACCGGCTGGCCCGACGCATCCCCCTCGTGCGCGCCGCGCTGCGGCGGCGGGCGGTGTTCGACAGCCGCGATCAGGCGCTGGCCGCCTATCGCGGGCGCGGGGCATTCCGCGGCTGGCCCGACGCCATGCTCGCCGACTATCTGTCGGACGGCCTCGTCGAAACCGGAGCCGGTTTCGCCCTCGCCTGCCCGCCCGAGTGGGAAGCCTCGAACTACGCCGCCCAGGCGCACGATCCGTGGGGCGCCCTCAGGCGGATCGACCGGCCGGTCCGCATCCTCAAGGCCGCGCACGGCTCCACCTGCCACGTGCCGGACCGCCCTCGCGGCCTGCCGCACGTCACGGTGCAGACGGTGGCCGACGGGACGCATTTCTTTCCCATGCTGCAGGTCGACGTGGCCCGCGACGCCCTGTTCGACGCGGCGGTCTGACGCTGGCGCCGGCGCGTTCGAGCCGCTAAACCGCCGCCCACAAGAACAGGTCTCCAGATCAGGGAAACGCGGGCATCATGCGCGACATCAACCACTTCATCGCCGGCGCCGGCTTCACGGGCGCCTCGGGTCGCTTCGGCGACGTGTTCAATCCGAACACCGGCGAGGTGCAGGCGCGCGTCCAGCTGGCCACCGCCGGCGAGGTCGACCGCGCCGTGCAGGCCGCCCAGGCCGCCTTCGACGGCTGGTCCTCGACCAACCCGCAGCGTCGCGCCCGGGTGATGTTCGAGTTCAAGCGCCTGGTCGAGGCCAACATGAACGAGCTGGCCGAGCTGCTCAGCTCCGAGCACGGCAAGGTCATCGCCGACTCGAAGGGCGATATCCAGCGCGGGCTCGAGGTGATCGAGTTCGCCTGCGGCATCCCGCATGCGTTGAAGGGCGAATACACCTGGGGCGCCGGCCCCGGCATCGACGTCTATTCGATGCGCCAGCCGCTGGGCGTGGTGGCGGGCATCACTCCGTTCAACTTCCCGGCCATGATCCCGATGTGGATGTTCGGCGTGGCCATCGCCGCCGGCAACACCTTCGTCCTCAAGCCCTCCGAGCGGGACCCGTCGGTGCCGGTGCGTCTGGGCGAGCTGATGCTGGAGGCCGGGGCTCCGGCCGGCGTTCTCAACGTCGTTCACGGCGACAAGACCGCCGTCGACGCCCTGCTGACCCACCCGCAGGTGCACGCCATCAGCTTCGTCGGCTCGTCCGACATCGCCCACTACGTCTACCGGATGGGCGCCGAGCACGGGAAGCGCGTCCAGGCCATGGGCGGGGCCAAGAACCACGGCATCGTCCTGCCCGACGCCGACATGGACCAGGTGATCAAGGACCTGACCGGGGCCGCCTTCGGCTCCGCCGGCGAGCGCTGCATGGCCCTCCCCGTGGTCGTGCCGGTCGGCCAGAAGACCGCCGACGAGCTGCGCGAGCGGCTGGTCGCCGAGATCCCGAAGCTGAAGGTGGGCGTCTCAACCGACGCCGACGCCCATTACGGACCGGTGGTCAACGCCGCCCATAAGGCCCGCGTCGAGGGCTGGATCGAGAAGGGTGTGCAGGAAGGGGCCGAGCTGGTCGTCGACGGCCGCGGCTTCACCCTGCAGGGCCACGAGAACGGCTGGTTCATCGGTCCGTCGCTGTTCGACCACGTCAAGCCGGAGATGGAGTCCTACCGCGAGGAGATCTTCGGTCCGGTGCTGCAGATCATGCGCGCCGCCAGCTTCGAGGAAGCCCTGTCGCTGCCGTCGAAGCACCAGTATGGAAACGGCGTCGCCATCTTCACCCAGAACGGCCGCGCCGCCCGTGACTTCGCCGCCCGGGTCAACGTCGGCATGGTCGGCATCAATGTGCCGATCCCGGTGCCGGTGGCCTACCACACCTTCGGCGGCTGGAAGCGCTCGGCCTTCGGCGACATCAACCAGCACGGCATGGAGGGGCTGCGGTTCTGGACGAAGACCAAGACCGTCACCGCCCGCTGGCCCGACAGCGAGCTGGAGCACGCCGACAGCTCCTTCGTCATCCCCACCATGGGCTGACCTCGGTCGCCGGCCGGAGGGGTTCGCCTCTCCGGCGTTCGCGGCAGCGCAATTCGGTGATAGGCGTTAAGCTTGACGAACCGCCAAGCTGGAGCGCTCCCCCGCATGCGACGCTTTTTCGTCTGGTCCGCCCTCGCCGCCGTGATCGGTCTCGCCCTCGCGGGCGGGGGCTACTGGGCGTACTGGAACTTCTATGCGCGCTTCCAGCCGGTGACGGTCACCCGTCACCAGGCCGAGATCCAGCAGCTGCTGGACGAGAGCTCGTGGATTTCCGCCGGCGGGGGCGGGGCGCCCCTCTACATCGTCGGCTACCGCGACTCTGCCGCCATGCAGCGTTACGAGGCCGAGGAGATTCCCAAGCTCCGCGCCGCCGGCGTCGAGGCCCGCATCATCGTCTTCGCCCGGCCGGACCGGGAGGGCCTGGCGCAGTCGACCGCGGCCGAGCGCGCCACCGTCGCCGAGCTGTGGCTGACCCGGGACTGGGTGCTGTACCAGCGCTGGACCGCCACGCCGTCGCGCAACTGGACCGCGGCGGGCATCCCGGCCGCCGACGGCAATCTCGCCCGCGCCGCGGTCGTCGAGGCCGGCCGCGACTTCGTCGCCGCCCTCTCGCGCCACCTCGGCGACGCCGGTCTCCGCACCCGCTATCCGCTGATCGTCTGGCGCGACCGGGAGGGCTTCATGAAGGCCTGCGCCTGCTCGGACAGCCGTTCCTGGGCCTTCATACGCGACGACCTCGACGCGCCGGACCGGATCGATCCCGCGCCGGTCCCGGGGGTGGAGCCTCTTACCTATCCCGACGCCGGCGACGCCGGTCTGCCGTATCCCACCCTGCCGCCGATCCCGCCGGCCGCCGGTGATCCGGCGCCCGCGGATCCCGCGGTCACTCCGCCGCCCGCCGCCGCCGCGCCCGCGCCGGCGCCGCGCCCGGCTCCGGCGC
>JANJTI010000141.1 GCA_024711185.1 Brevundimonas sp.
GAATGTCGCGGACGGCGAGAGCGTCGAATGCCATGGGGGGAACCTTCCTCAATCGAAACAGCAACGAGTGCGGTATCAATTAGGAGGGCTCCGGCGGCGCGCCAGAGGGTCTGGAACAAATTCTGTTGCAGATAGACCCCCGGCTGCGGCGCCGACCCCCTGTCGCCCGCGCCGGGAACGGCCTATCTAGGGACCATGAAAGACCTCAACGCCCTGATGCAGCAGGCCCAGGCGATGCAGCAGCGACTGCAGGACGCCCAAGCGAAAATGGCCGAAAGCGCCGCCACCGGGACTTCGGGAGGCGGGCTCGTCTCGATCGCCCTCAAGGGGCCGGGCGAGATCACCTCGGTGACCATCGACGACAGCCTGATGGTCCCCGGCGAGGGCGAGATCCTCGCCGACCTGATCGTCGCCGCCCACGCCGACGCCAAGCGCAAGCTGGACGAGGTCAACGCCGCCCTGATGCGCGAGGCCGCCGGCCCGATGGCGGGCATGAACATCCCCGGCATGCCCAAGCTGTTCTGACGACGCGCACGTGGCCGCCTCCGCCGGACCCGAGATCGAGCGGCTGATCGGCCTGCTCGCCAAGCTGCCCGGCATGGGCCCGCGCTCGGCCCGACGGGCGGCTCTGGCCCTGCTGAAGAAGCGCGAGCAACTGCTTGTCCCGCTGGCCGCCTCGCTGCAGGAGACCGCCGACAAGGTCGTTTCGTGCAGCGTCTGCGGCGCGCCGGACACCCGCGACCCCTGTTCGATCTGCTCTGACGGGTCGCGCGACAACGGCCTGATCTGCGTGGTCGAAGAGGCCGGGGCCCTGTGGGCCATGGAGCGGTCGGGCGCCTTCCGCGGCAAGTACCACGTCCTGGGCGGCCTGCTCTCGGCGCTGGACGGCGTGGGCCCCGAGGCCCTGCGGGTCGCCGAACTGGCGGGGCGTGTGAAGGGCGGCGAGGCCAAGGAGGTGGTGCTGGCCCTGCCCGCCACCGTCGACGGCCAGACGACCGCCCACTACCTCGCCGAACGCCTCGCGGGCTCGGGCGTGGAGATCACCTCTCTGGCGCGCGGAGTGCCGGTGGGCGGCGACCTGGACTGGCTCGACGACGGGACGATCGTGCAGGCGCTCAGGGCGCGCCGGCCGGCGTGACGACAAGCGCTACATCGCCGGCGCTATAACGACGACATGTCGGGGCGATAGCGTCGACATGCGCGAAAAGATGGATACGGCTCCGTTCAGGCCGTCCCCGCAACGCGGCGCCTGCGTCCGGAACTGACGCAGGGGGCGTGTAGTCTGCGCTCTGGCAGTGAACGATGGGGAGGGCGCTGTGGCCACGCCTCTGACGGTGTTCGAGTGCGGCCGCCAGCTTCGGCGGACCTTGGACTCCCTGCGGCTTGCAGGTCGCGTGGCGACGCGGCGCGACTCCCGGTAAGGAACGGAGCATGAACGCATATCTGGCCGCCTTCCTCGCCACCGCCGTCGCCGCCCTGATCGCTTTCGCGTGGGCCCTGATGGAGCGCCGCCGCGCCGCCGCGGCGGAAACCCGGACCTGGGAACTGCGCGAGCGCCACGCCGAGGCCGAGGCCCGGCTGCGTCTGGTCGAGGACCAGGCCGCCACCCAGGCCGAGCTGCTCCGGGCGCAGGCTCGCGAGTCGGCCAGCACGGTGGCCGAGGAGCTCCTCAAGCGCACCGACGAGACCTTCCGCAATCGCGAGCTCATGGCCCGCGAGCGGATGGAGGCGCAGCTCAAGCCGGTCGCCGACACGCTGAAGCAGTTCCAGGAGCACGTCGCCGCGCTGGAGAAGGCCCGCACCGAGGAGACTGGCGGTCTCAAGGAGCAGCTGACCCAGCTGATGGCCGCCTCGAGCGCCACCCGCGACGAGGCGCGCAAGCTGACCGAGGCCCTGCGCGGCAACACCGGCCGACGCGGCCGGTGGGGCGAGCAGACCTGCCGCAACGTGCTGGAGGCCGCCGGCATGGCCGGGCGCTTCGACTTCGTGGAACAGACGTCGGCCGCCGACGACGCCGGCCGTCAGCAGCGCCCGGACTTTCTCGTGCGCATGGCCGGCGGCGGGCGCTTCGTCATCGACGCCAAGGTCCCGCTAGCCTTCGCCGACGAGGGAGACGGCGACGAGGAGGCCCGCGCCCGCGCCGCCGCGATCCGCACCGCCGGCAGCCTGAAGACCCACATGCGCCAGCTGGCCTCGAAGGCCTACCAGGACCAGTTCAAGCCCAGCCCCGACTTCGTCGCCCTGTTCGTGCCGTCCGACGCCTTTCTGTCCGCGGCGCTGGATCACGAGCCCGACCTCCTGTCGGACGCCATGGCCAGCCGCGTCGTGATCGTCACCCCGTCGACCCTGTTCGCCCTGTGCAAGGCCGTCGCCTACGGATGGCGGGCCGAGGAGCAGGCGAAGAACGCCGAGCAGGTCGCGAAGCTGGGCAAGGAGCTCTACAAGCGCCTGTCGGTGATGGGCGGCCACGCCGCCGGCGTCGGCCGCGCCCTCGACACAGCGGTGGGCAAGTACAACCAGTTCGTCGGCTCGCTGGAGAGCCAGGTGATGGTCTCGGCCCGGCGCTTCGAGGATCTGCACGTCGACCACGAGGGCAAGGAGCTGCCCGAGCTGCCGCCGGTGGAAGCGTCGCCGCGCGGGCTGACCCGGCCCGAGCTGCTGGCCTCCGTTGAGCCGGAGACGCCGCGCCTCGAGGGCCAGACGGCGGAGTAGACAAGCACGCTTGACATCGAGCCGGGCGGCCGG
>JANJTI010000067.1 GCA_024711185.1 Brevundimonas sp.
CGGCGGCCAGCGGCAGGGCGGCCGCAAACCCCATCAGCGCCCCCCAGTTGAAGGTCAGCCCCAGCCACGCCTGCGGCCACCAGGTGATCCGCTTCATGAAGGGGTAGGCGGCGACGAGGGCGAGGGAGGCGACGCCGAGCAGGATCGCGGCCCGGTTCAGGGTCAGCAGCACCAGCAGGCTCACCAGCGAGCAGCCGATCACGAAGGCCCACGCCTGCTTCACGCTGATCCGTCCCGAGGGGATCGGCCGCATCGCCGTGCGCGCGACCCTGGCGTCGATGTCGCGGTCGACGATGTCGTTGAAGGCGCAACCGGCGGCGCGCATCAGGCAGGCCCCGAGGGCGAAGCCGAGGAACAGCCAGGCGTCGTAGAGCTCGGGCGCCTTGCGGTACTGCGCCAGCGCCAGGGCGATGCCCTGCCAGCCCGGCAGCAGCAGCAGCCAAATGCCGATCGGCCGGTCGAAACGGCCCAGCTTGAGCCACGGCTTCAGCCCCTCCGGCGCATGCCGGTCGACCCAGTTGACGCCGGCGTCAGGCAGGGGGGCGGAGCTCATGGCCGGGTTGTAGCGGGCGTCCGCCCTGCCTCCAACAGCCAGCTCCGGTCAGAGACCCAGCTTCTTCAGCACCGGCCGCAGGTTCTCCTCCGCCGCGCGGAAGTCCTTCCACGGGTCCGGCTTCTTCAGCAGGGCGGCGGCCTCGTGGAGCGTGAAGGCCCCGGGATCGAGCCCCTTCTTCACCTGGCCCCACGAAAGAGGAAAGGCGATCCCGGCCCCGGGGCGGGCGCGCGGCGACCAGGGGGCCACGGCCGTGGCCATACGGCCGTTGCGCAGGTAGTCGAGGAAGATCTTCCCGCCCCGCGCCTTCTTGGCCAGGGTCGTGGTGAAGCGCTCCGGATGGGCCCGGCGCATGATCTCCGACACCTCCTTCGCGAAGGCCTTGCACTGGTCCCATTCGACGCGCGCCCTGGCGTCGGCGCGGATCGGCACGACCACGTGCAGCCCCTTGCCGCCGGTGGTCTTGACGAAGGGGGTCAGCCCCAGCCCCTCCAGCTCCTTGCGCACCATCTTCGCGGCCTCGATGACGTCGTCGAAGTCGAGGCCCTCGTCGGGATCGAGGTCGAAGGTGACCTGCTCCGGCGTCTCCGGGTCGCCTGGCCGGCAGCCCCACGGGTGCAGCTCCAGACCACCCGACTGGCCGATGGCCACCAGGCCGCCGACGTCGACGACGCCGACGTAGGGCTTGCGCTCCTTCACGTCAATCAGCTTCAGCCGGGGGTTGGAGCCCGGCATGGCGTGGCGCTGGAAGAACCTCTCGCCGGTGATCCCTTCGGGCGCGCGGATGATCGACACCGGCCGGTCGGCGACATGCGGCAGGATGCGCCCGGCCGCCATCTCGTAGTACCGGACCAGTTCCGCCTTGGTGATCGCCGGTCGGCCGTCCACGGCGGGCCACAGCACCTTGTCGGGGTTGGAGATGGTCACCCCGGAGACGACCAGCTTGCCCTTGCGCGGCTTCTCGCCCGGCACGGTCAGGCCGGGCAGGTCGGCGGGGTCGCCCGGCTCTTTCGGGACCTTCGCCGGCGCCTGCGGGCGGTCGGTGACCTCGGCGGCGGGCTTGTCGGCGCGCAGGCCCTTGAAGGCCGCCTGCCGGATGGAGCCGGTGTCGGTGTAGCCGCCGTGCTCGATCTCGGCGACGAGGGTGGGCGTGGTCCAGTGGGTCGTCAGGCCGGCGGTGCGGGTCTTCTTCGGCGCCCCCTTGCCGACGAACGGGCTGCGATCGGTCTCCGCCTTCTTCAGCGCGGGCAGCAGGGTCTTCAGGAGGGCCTGGTTGTAGCCCGTGCCCACCCGCCCGAGGTGGCGCAGGCCGTCCCTGTCGCGAACCCCGACGATCAGGGAACGGAAGCGGTCGCCCTCGGACGTCCAGCCGCCGATCACCACCTCGTCGCGGCCCCGGCACTTCGACTTCAGCCAGGTGGTCGACCGGCCGTCGGTGTAGGCCGCGTCCAGCTTCTTGGAGATGACGCCTTCCAGATCCATGCGGCAGGCGCTCTCGAGAATGGCCTGGCCGGTGGTGGCGAAGTGGTCGACATAGCGGATGCGCCCGCGCGCGGCCTTCGGGATGCGGTCGAGGTAGGCCTGCAGCCGCGCCTTGCGGTGCGACAGCGGCAGCTTGCGCAGGTCCTCGGGCCCCTCGAACAGCAGGTCGAAGGCGAAGTAGACGAGCTCCCCCGTCCGGCGCTCGGAAATCGCCGCCTGCAGGGCCGAGAAGTCCGGCATGTGATTTTCGGCCAGGGCGCACAGCTCGCCGTCGACGACGGCGTCCGGCCACTGCGCGGCGTCGGCCGCCAGCTCCGGGAACTTGTCGGACCAGTCCAGCCCCTTGCGGGTGCGGATGGTGGCGCGGCCGCCGCCCGAGGCGACCTGGAGGCGATAGCCGTCGAACTTGATCTCATGCGCCCAGCCGCTGCCCTGCGGCGGATAGTCGGCGACCTTGCACAGCTGGATCGGCACGAAGGCATGCGGCTTGCTCGCCTGCTCGGTCACCGCCGTCCGCGCCTTCGGCTTCGGCGGGGCCTTGCGAGCGGTCTTCTTCGGCGAACCCCAGGTCTTCCTGCCTTCGGCGATCTCGGCCAGCGAGCGGCCGGTGGTCACCGAGGCGTCGATCTCCATGTTGGCGTCGCCCTCGCCGGGGACGGCGAACTCGTCCTTCTCCTTGATCAGCAGCCAGTTGTTGCGCTTCGACGGCCTGCCGCGATCGCCCTTCAGCCGGATCAGGGCCCACTTGCCCGACAGGCGCTCGCCGTGGAGCACCATCTTGACGTTTCCGCGGGCGAAGGCGGCGTCGAGGTCGTCCTCCTGCGGCTCCCATTCGCCGGTGTCCCACATCTGCACCGTGCCCGCGCCGTAGTTGCCAGCCGGGATGGTCCCCTCGAACGAGCCGTAGTCCAGCGGATGGTCCTCAACCTCGACCGCCAGCCGCTTCACCGCCGGGTCGCGCGACGGGGCCTTGGTCACCGCCCAGGACTTGAGCACCCCGTCCAGCTCGATGCGGAAGTCATAGTGCAGCCGGGTCGCCGCATGGCGCTGGATCAGGTAGCGCAGCCCGGCCCGGCGGGCGCGGCCCTTCCTTCCTGCCGGCTCCGGCGTGGCGGCGAAGTTCCGCTTCTTCTTGTAGGTGTCGAGTTCGCCCTTGGCCGGCATGGACGGTCAACGCGGCAGGCCGGCGAGCGTTGCCGCGCGCCGCCGGCGCGGGGCGGCGACGGCGAAAGGCCTTGCCAGCGGCGTCGGGCCGCGTACCACTTGCGTCCGCACAACCATGCGTCGCTCCAGGGGGTCCTCCATGCGCACCATTCGCCTTGCCCTGCTCGGAGGCGCGGCCTCGGCCGTCCTGCTCCTCGGCGCCGCCGGCGCCCAGGCCCAGACGGTCGATCTGGCCGCCGCCCCGGCCGCTGTCGCCGTCCAGAGCCGCGAGCAGCTGCCGCCGCTGCCCGAGGTGGACATCCCTTACACCCGGTTCGTCCTCAACAACGGCCTGACGGTCATCGTTCACGAGGACCACAAGGCCCCGATCGTGGCGGTGAACATCTGGTACCACGTGGGCTCCAAGAACGAGCCGCAGGGCAGGTCAGGCTTCGCCCACCTGTTCGAGCACCTGATGTTCAACGGCTCGGAGAACTACAACACCGACTTCTTCAAGGGCACGGAACTGCTCGGCGCCACAGACCAGAACGGCACCACCAACACCGACCGCACCAACTATTTCCAGAACGTGCCGACCTCGGCGCTGGACTCCGTGCTGTGGTTGGAAAGCGACCGCATGGGCCACCTGCTGGGCGCCATCGACCAGGCGCGGCTGGATGAGCAGCGCGGCGTCGTCCAGAACGAGAAGCGGCAGGGCGAGAACCAGCCCTACGGGCGGGTGTGGAACGCCATCACGGCGGCGACCTACCCGGACGACCACCCGTACGGCCACACGGTCATCGGCTCGATGGACGACCTGAACGCCGCCGACCTGCCCACGGTGCAGCAGTGGTTCCGCGACTACTACGGCCCCGCCAACGCCACCATCGTGTTGGCCGGAGACATCACCCCGGAGGAAGCGCGGGAGAAGGTCGAGCGCTACTTCGGCGACATCCCCCCGGGGCCGCCGGTGACCCAGCCGGTGCAGATGATCGCGAAGATGACCGGCGAGCTGCGGGAGGTGATGTACGACCGGGTCGGGCAGCCGCGCCTCTACAAGGTGTGGAACACTCCGCCCGGCGGTTCGGCGGAGTCCGACTATCTCGGCATGCTGGCCCAGGTGCTGACCTCGGGCCGCAGCTCGCGGCTGTATCGCCGCCTCGTGTTCGACGAGCAGATCGCCACCCAGGTGGCGGCCTTCAACTCGGAACGCGAGATCGGCAGCCAGTTCATGGTCATGGTCACCGCCAAGCCGGGCCAGGACCTCGACCGCATCGAGGCCATCGTCGACGAGGAGATGGCGCGGCTGCTGCGCGACGGTCCGACCGCGATGGAGCTGGAGCGGGCCCGCACCAGCGTCGGCGCCGCCTTCATTCGCGGGGCCGAGCGCATCGGCGGCTTCGGCGGCAAGTCGGACATTCTGGCGGAAAGCCAGGTGTTTCAGGGAGACCCGGGCGCCTGGCGCGAATCCTACCAGCGCCTGCTGGCGGCCCGACCCGCCAACCTGACCGAAGCCGGACGGGCGTGGCTGACCGATGGCAGCTATTCGCTGCAGGTGCTGCCCTTCCCCGACTACGCCGCCAGCGGCCCCGGGGTGGACCGCAGCCAGGGCATGCCGCCCCCGGGCGCCACCGAGCAGGCCGTGTTTCCGAGCATCGAGCAGGCGCAGCTGTCGAACGGCATGAAGCTGCTGTTCGTCCGGCGCGAAAGCGTGCCGACAGTGTCGATGAACCTGATCCTCGACGCCGGAGCGGTGGTCGATCCCGACGCCCGTGCCGGATTGGCCCAGCTGACGCCCTCAGTCATGACCAACGGCACCGACACCCTCGACGCCCTCCAGATCAGCGACCGGCTGCAACTGCTCGGCGCCACCCTGGGGGCCGGGTCCGGGTCCAACTCGACCAATGTCTCGATGACGGCGCTGAGTTCGAGGCTGGATCCGTCGCTCGACCTCTACGCCGATGTGATCATGAATCCCGCCTTCCGGCCGGAGGACTTCGAACGCGCGCGGGCCCAGCAGCTCGCCGGCATCCAGCAGGCGGACCGCAACCCGGGCGCCATCGCCCGTCGGGTGCTGAACCGCGAGATCTACGGGCCCGACAACCCCTACGGTCGGCCGGCCTCCGGTACGGCGGAGACCGTGGCGGGCCTGACGCCCGCGGACGCCGAAGCCTGGCACGCGGCCTGGTTCCGACCCGACAACGCCACGCTCGTGGTGGTGGGCGACACCACCCTGGCCGAACTGACGCCGAAGCTGGAGCGGGCCTTCGCCGGCTGGCGCGCCCCGTCGACGCCCTTGCCGGCGCGTCCCGGACCGGCCGATGCCCCGGAGCCGGGACAGCCGCGGGTGCTGATCGTCGACCGCGCCGGACCCCAGTCGACCATCCTCGCCGGCCGCGCCGTGGTGGCCTTCGATCCGGCGACCGAGGCGGCCATCGACACCATGAACACCGCCCTCGGCGGCGCCTTCACCAGCCGCATCAACATGAATCTGCGCGAGGACAAGGGCTGGTCCTACGGCGCCGGCGGCGGCGTGCCCTACGGGCGCGGCGAGCGGATCTACTCGGTCAGCGCGGGCGTGCAGTCCGACAAGACCGCCGAGAGCCTGGTCGAACTGCGCCGCGAACTGACCGAGGTGGTCGGCGACCGCCCCCTGACCGACGAGGAGATCGCGGCGGCGCGCGCCAACATGGTCCAGGGCATGGCCGGCAACTGGGAGACCAACGCCGCCATCGCCGGCGAACTCCAGAACATGGTCGTCTGGGGGGTGCCGCAGGACTACTACGACACCTACGCCACCCGGGTGAGCAGCATGGACGGGGCGCGGGCGACAGAGGCGGCGCGGCAGATCGTCGGCGACGGGCCGACGACGTGGGTCGTGGTCGGGGATCGCGCCTCGATCGAGCCACGCATCCGGGCGCTGGGCATCGGCGAGGTGCAGGTGGTCGACATCCACGGCCGACCGGTTCCGTAGAAGGGCGACGCCGACGGTTGCCAGGGGGGCGGGTCCGCGGACCCGCCCCTTCTTCTTTCGCGGGCCCTAATCAAGCGCCCGGCGCATTTCCGCGACGGCGTCGGCCGGCGGTCGCGTGCCCAGACCGCCGGCGTTGGCCAGCCACGCCTCCAGTCGCCCATTGACGGCGCGGCAGGGTGCGATGTCGACGGCGTGGGCGATGCAGACGGTCTGCAGGACCACGACCTCGGGGCCGGTGCAGGAAGCGCCGTCGCGCCAGCCCGACTCGCTCAGACAGCCGCTTCCGTACCGCCAGTGGTGTTCGCTGCCGGCCGCGCGGCCGTAGCGCCAGAAGTATGCGGAACCCGGCTGCGTGCCATAGCGCCAGAAGTAGGCCGACCCGCTCTGGTCGCCGAAGATCAGATAGTAGAACGATCCGGTGCGGTTCCCGTAGGACAGCTCGTGGCCGGAGGGGTAGCCCTCGCCGGACTCGAAGTAGTGGCGGGACAGCGGTCCCCGCCCGTATTCCCACTCCCGCTCGCCCCAGGCATGGCCTGGCGCGGTCTGGAGACCGGCGACGAGGGCGACGGCGAGAGCGGCGGCGATCATGGAAGCTCCCTCGTCCTGGTCCGGTCGCCGACAGGCTGCGGGGCAGCCGGCGCGAGGTCAATACGGCGGCCGTGTCGGAACCTGACGGGACCCGCAGGGTGAGGCCCGACCGCCGGCGGCGGCCGCGTCTCTCAATGGACCGCTCAGACGCCGTAGAACTCCCGGTACCACTCCACGAAACGGCCGACGCCGACGTCGATGGGCGTCTTAGGGTTGTAGCCGAGGGCGGCGCGGGTCTCGCCGACGTCGGCCTCGGTGCGGGTCATCTCGCCCTCCTGGGTCGGGAGGACGTTCAGGATCGCCTTCTTGCCCAGCGCCTGCTCCAGCACCTCGATGTAGCGCGACAGCTTTTCGCGGCGACCCGCGCCGAGGTTCAGCAGCCGCCAGGGCGCCACGCCGCTGGTGGCCTGCCCGGGCGCGTCGGCGCGCCACGCCGGATCGGCGCCGGGAACATCGTCCAGCGCCGCGACGACACCGTCGACGACGTCGTCCACATAGGTGAAGTCGCGCTCCATGGCGCCCGCGCCGTAGACGTCGATCGGCCGGCCCTCGAGGATGGCGCGGGTGAACTTGAACAGGGCCATGTCCGGCCGGCCCCACGGACCGTAGACCGTGAAGAAGCGCAGGCCGGTGGAGGGGATGCCGAAGATGTAGGCGTAGGAATGAGCCATCGCCTCGTTGGCGATCTTGGTCGCCGCGTACACGTTCAGCGGATGGGCGACGCCCTGCTGCACCGAAAACGGCAGGGCCGCGGACGCCCCGTAGACCGAGCTGGTCGAGGCGAAGACAAGATGCTCCGCCTGCACCGCACGAGCGCCCTCCAGCACGGTCAGGAAGCCGACCACGTTGGAGTCGACGTAGCTCTCGGGGTTCTCGACGCTGTAGCGGATGCCGGCCTGGGCCCCGAGGTGGACGATGCGGCGCGGCGCGTGCTCGGCGAACAGGACCCGCATGGCCTCGCGGTCGGCGAGGTCGAGGGTGTGGTGGACATAGCCGGGGAGGGCCTCCAGCCGCTCAAGCCGCGCCCGCTTCAAGGCCGGGTCGTAATAGGCGTTGAGGTTGTCGACGCCGACCACGGTCTCGCCGCGCGCCAGCAGCCGCCGCGCGGTGTGATAGCCGACGAAGCCGGCCGAGCCGGTGACGAGGACGGGGCCCTTGCTCATCCGCCCTCGTTAGCTCCGAGCAGCGGTCCGCGCCAGCGTCAGCGGACGTAGCGCGCCTCGACGGGCGCATAGCGGTCCCACACCGCCCGGTCCGCCAGCGAGCGCAGCAGCTTGACGTATTCGGCGTGGGTCCAGGCCAGGGGGGTGGCGGAGTTGGTGCCCTGGCCCGGCTGGTAGCCGTGCGCCGTCGGATGGCCCACGCCGTCCCAGGCCTGTTCCGGCAGCAGCAGGCCCCCGTTGGCGAAAGACTCCATGCCGCGGACGTAGACGTCGCGGACCTCGGTCAGGTCGGTCTCGCCGCGGGCGAGGCGGGCCGCCAGTTCGTAATGGCCGCGCTCGCCGGTGAAGAAGGGCCACAGGCGGCCGCGCTGGCCAGGATGCATCTCGCCGCCGACGCCGTAGTTGCCGCCGGTGTCGCTCTGTTCGCCGTAGCCGTCGTTGCCGTAGCGGCGGAAGGCGGGGACGCCGTCGACGTCATAGCGGACGCGGAAGCGGTCCTCGCGGGTCTGGTCGTCGTATTCCGGCAGGCTGGCGAGGATGGACGGGGCGTCGGGCGCGCGGACGCCGTAGCGGACCAGTTCGAGGAAGCCGCCGTCGACGATCCTGTCTTCCGCGTGGGCGGGCTGGCCGTTGTTCTCGCCGATGGGGGCCTTGTCGTTGGGGTCCTCGTTGCGGGTGATGCGCACGAAATACCGGCCGTCGCCCCATTCGCCGTTGGTGGTGAACATCCGGCTCTCGATCTTCGAGGCGTAGTCGTCGGCGGCGGCCTGATACTTCTGCGCTGACGTTTCATCGCCGGCCGCCCGGGCGATGTCCGCGGCGGTGGTCAGGCCGGCGATCACGGCGGCGGTGGTCGAGGGAGAATAGCCCTCCTGCTCCTCCCAGCGTTCCTGCTGGGTCCACGGCGGGGCGATGGCGCGGTCGTTCCACAGCAGGCCGACCGTGCCGCCGTCGACGAGGAAGTCGGCGGCCGGCTTGATCATCCGGCCGTACATGGTCCGCATCTCGGCGTCGGAGACGAGACCGGCCTGCCACAGCTTCCAGCCCAGCATGATCGGCATGGCGGTCTGGTCCAGCTGGACGCCGACCCATTCGATCGTGCCGTCGACCCAGGTCTTCTGCAGGAACCAGCCGGTCGCGCCGGTGTTGCCGGGCGTCTCGGCGTCGACCTGCACCTGCGGCAGGTAGCGGAAGGCGGCCAGCGGGGTCTCGGTGTCGCCGAGCGCCAGCATGGCCATGGCCACCTGATAGAAGTCGCGCGGCCAGACCGCCTTGTAGCCGGTCGACGGGCTGGTGGCGTCGACGGTGTCGCCCCACGGATTGCTGAGCGAGGCGATCAGGGCGCCGGCGTGGGTGCGGTCCTCCTGCACCTTGAGCATCAGGGCGGAGGCGTAAGCGAGCTTG
>JANJTI010000111.1 GCA_024711185.1 Brevundimonas sp.
CGACCTGCCCGGCGACCGCGCCGCCCTCGATCCCGACCTGCGGCCGGGTGAGTGGACCCTGCACAAGGATCGGCGACCACAGGTGCACCAGACGAGCCTCCTTGGTCTCGCCGTCGATGCGCAGGTTCATCGTCTCGCTCCCCAGGTCGATCGTGCCGGAGCCCCGCGCCAGCACCGGGGTGGTGTCGATCACAAAGGTCTTCGCCGTCGCCGTTCCGCCGGAAACGTCGAAGCTGGCGACGGCGCAGCGGATCTCGGCGGTCGACTGATCGCCGCCCATAAGCTTGATCAGGCCGGCGGCGGCGTTGATGCCGAGCAGTTCCGCGAAGGCCGCCCGCATCCGCCCTTGGGGCACGACCAGACTGAGCGTTCCCTTCGAGCCGGCGGCGAAGGCCCGCACCGAGGCGCCCGGACCCTCCAGACGGGCCCGGCCGAGGGCGCTGCCGGTCACCGTCGGCGCGCCGCCGCGGGCGGGAATGATCGACTCCAGCGGATAGCCGCGCAGGCGCAGGTCGACCGCGCTGTACGGGGTGTCGCGGGTGGCGTTGATCTTCGCCGTGCCGCGCAGTTCGCCGCGATTGAAGGTGAAGGCGATGGGGTCGAGGTCCAGCACCCCCGCCTTCAGTTGGGCCCCGATGTCGACCTGTCGGACGTCCAGGGTGTTGCGCTTCACCCGGGCCGCCCGGTAGCGCAGTTCGCCGTCCATCACCCGCAGGCGTTCGACGTTGAGCGGCGCGTCCGGCAGCAGCCGCCCCGGACGTCCGGAACTGACCCGGCTGTCCCCGCCGCCGGTCACCTGCGTCTCGGCGCCCAGCACGGCGGCGAGGTCGTCGATGTCCAGCAGCCGCGACCGCAGATCGGCCTCGACGCGGCGGCGGTCGCCCACCCGGTCGACGACCAGATCTCCGGAGAGATCGGATGAGCCGACGCGACCGGAGAAGTCGCTGAAGGTGAAGCGGGCGTCGTCGCGCGTCAGTCGCCCCTCGAGGCCATACGGCGGCGTGTTGGGCGTGGTGATGCCGGTCAGCAGGTAGACGTCGGCCAGGTCGCGGCCGCGCAGGCTCAGCTCAGCGGTGAACTGGCCCAGATCGAAAGGGCGGGTGATCGATCCGTCGGCGACCATGCGGGTGCCGGCTCCGTCGACCTCGGCGTGGAAGGCGTAGGGGCGGTCGCGCCGCACATTGAGGAAGGGACCGCCGCGCACCTCGACGGTGAGCGGGGTGCCGTTGATGGTGCCCTCGCCCTCGAGGCGAAAGCCCGCTTCGCCATCCGTTCCCTCGCGGGCGTCGACGGTCGCCTCGAGACGGATCTTTCGGCCCTGTTCGTCCAGCGAGATGCGGCCGTCGCGGATGATGAGCCGCTGGATCGGCGGCAGTTTCGTGCCCTCTCCGGTGTCCGGCGCATCCGGATTGAGGGCCCAGCTCTTGCGCCCGTCCTCCGTCGAGATGAGGACGGCCTGCGCACGGGCTATGGCGACCCTCGGCATCTCGAGCCGGCCCGCCAGCAGCGAGCGCAGACGCACCGAGGCCTGGAAGTCGCCGACCCGGAGGGTGTCGCGCTCGCGGGCCCAGTCGGGCCCGCCGATCCGCACGTCGCGAACCTGCATCGAGGGCGTCCAGCTGAACAGATGGACGTCGAGGTCGCCGTTCAGCTCGATCTCCCGGTCGTATCGGTCGGAGGCCCAGCGCCCGATCGGCCCCCGCAGCAGGTTCCAGTCGAAGAAGGCGAGGAACAGAAGAACCGCTGCGACCAGGGCGAGCGTGACGCTGGCGGCGATCTTCTCCGGCTTCCCGGGGCGCCGGGCCGCGGCATAGACCGGATCGTGGGCGACGACCCAGTCCCGCCACCCGCGCAGCCGGACGCCGGCGGGGACGAGGGCGCGCTCGCGCACCACCAGCCAGTTCCGGTTGTCCTTCAACGGGTTCTGCACAGCCATGGCTCCGGCGGAGCCTGCTCAACGCGCCAGATGCGAAAAAGGGCGCCGCCGACGGCGACGCCCTTCGTCCGGATCGTCCGGTGGATCAGTTCGCCGGGCGGAGGTGGCGGTCCAGCCAGCCGAACACCTCGGTATGCCACTGCAAGCTGTTGGCCGGCTTCAGCACCCAGTGGTTCTCGTCGGGGAAGACCAGCAGGCGGCTGTCGATGCCCTGCCGCTGCAGGGCGGTGAAGGTCGACAGCGACTGCGAGGTGGGGATGCGGAAATCCAGGTCGCCCTGGATGACCAGCATGGGGTCGCGCCAGTTCTGCACGTGGTTGGCCGGATTGAACCGCTGGTAGCCGCGCGGATTCTCCCACGGGGTGCCGCCGTTCTCCCATTCGGTGAACCACAGCTCCTCGGTGGCGAAGCCCATGTTGAAGGTGTCGAAGACGCCATCGTGGTTGACCAGGCAACGGAACTCGCCCGGCCAGTTGCCCGCGATCCAGTTGATCATGTAGCCGCCGTACGAGGCCCCCAGGGCGCAGGCGTTGTCGCCGTCGAGGAAGGGGTAGCGCTGCTGCGCGAAGACCCAGCCCTTCTGCAGATCCTCCAGCGGCCGGTCGCCCCAGTGCTGGCTGATCGAGTCGGTGAAGGCCTGGCCGTAGCCGGTCGAGCCATGGAAATCGATCATCACCACCGCGTAGCCGGCGCCGGCGTAGGTCATCGGGTTCCAGCGGTAGGACCAGCTGTTGCCGAACGACCCCTGCGGTCCGCCGTGGATCAGGAAGGCGACGGGATACTTGCGCCCCTCGACGTAGTTTGACGGCCTGATCACGTAGCCGTGCACCGTCTCGTTGTTCCAGCCGGGGAAGCTGAACTGCTCGGCCTCGCCGAAGGCCAGGCTGTCGAGCTGCGGGTTCACGTCGGTGATCCGGCGCGGCATCTCGCGTCCGAGGAAGGTCTTCACGTACAGCTCGGTCGGCCGGGTCAGGCTGTCCTGGGCGATGACAAAGCCCGACGGCGTCTGCTGGAAGGCCGACACATGACCCTCGCCGGTCACCGGCGTGACCACGCCGTTGCGGGTGTCGATCGCGAACAGGCGCGTCTGACCCACGTCGCCCGCCGTGGTGTAGAGGGTGTTGCCGTCCCGCGACCACTGCAGGGTGTCGGCGGAGCGGTCCCAGTTGGCGGCGATCTGACGGACCTGACCTGTCTGCATGTCGCGCAGGAAGATCGCGAACCTGTCGGCTTCGAAGCCCGGACGGGCCATGGCGCGATAGGCCAGGGTGCGGCCGTCCGGCGAGAACACCGGCCCCGTGTCCCAGGCGTCGTTGTCGTCGGTCAGGTTGGTCAGCCGGCCGGGCTCGGCCAGCGACACCTGGTAGAGGTCGAAATTGGTGCTCCAGGGTTCCGAGCGGCCGGCCTCGCGGGCCGAGAAGACCAGCCCCTGCCCGTCGGGGGTGAAGGTGAACTCGCTCTCGTCGCCGAACGGCTTGGACGGCACGTCGCCGTCGAAGTCGCGGGTCGCCCACACCGGTTCGCCCGAGCCGTCGGCGTTGACCACGAACAGGTGGTTCTGCGTGCCGTCTTTCCAGGTATCCCAGTGGCGCACGAACATCCGGTCGAAGACCATGCCGGTCGAAGGGTCGTCGGCGACCGCCTTCTGGCGATCGACGGTGCAGGCCAGGTCGCCGCAGCTCGGGAAGACCGCCAGCGAGACAGCGACCTTCGATGCGTCGGGGCTGAGGCGGTAGGCGTTGACGTCCAGCGGCAGGCGGGTGACCTGTTCGGGACGGGTTCCGTCGGCGTTCGCCCGCCACACCTGGCTGGATCCCGAACGACCCGACAGGAAGTACAGCTTGCCGTCCCCGCCCCAGCGAGCGGTGTTCGCCCCACCCTCGTTCAGCGCCAGCCGGCGCGGCTCGCCGGGGTTCTGCAGGTCCATCATGTAGAGCGCGCCGGAGCGGCGGTTGGCCTCCACACTGGTGGAGGCGACCGAATAGGCCACCCAACGCCCGTCCGGAGACACCTGGGGGTCCCCCAGCCGGTTGGCGGTGATCATCGCCCGGTAGTCGAACGACGACTGCTGCCGGGCCGTCGCCTCGGCGGCGGCCGGCGCGGCCGGGGCCTCGGCGAAGGCGGGCAGGGCGGCCCCCAGCAGCGCC
>JANJTI010000144.1 GCA_024711185.1 Brevundimonas sp.
GCGGCTGGGCAAGGAGATGGGCTTCTACCAGGACCCGTATTCCGACTTCGGCCGGCTCTCGACCGAGCTGTGGCGGGCGGTGCGGCTGGTCACCGATACCGGCCTGCACGCCAAGCGGTGGAGCCGCGAGCAGGCGATCGACTACTTCCGCCAGAACTCGCTGCTGTCGGAGCGCGACATCGTCACGGAGGTCGAGCGGTACATCACCAATCCGGGGCAGGCGACCAGCTACAAGATCGGCGAGCTGAAGATCATGGAGCTGCGCCAGCGGGCGCAGGCGGCGCTGGGCGACCACTTCGACATCCGCGACTTCCACGCCGTGGTGCTGGGCTCGGGTTCGGTGCCGCTGGACGTGCTGGAGGACCAGGTCGACGCCTGGATCGCGGCGGGCGGCGGGGCCCCGGCCGCCTGACCGGCGTCAGTGCGAGGAGGCGTCCCGGGCGGCCGGGCTGTGGTACTCGCTCTCGGCCTTGCGCTTCCTGCCGAGCACGAAGCGGCGGTCGCAGTAGCCGCACTCGACGAAGTCCTCGTCGCCCATGTCCATGTAGACGAGCGGGTGCCCCAGCGCCCCGCCGCCGCCGTCGCAGGCCACCCGCTTCGAGGTCACCACGATCTCTTCCGGCGGCGGGACGATCTCTGTGGTCGGGCGCGGGGGCATTCGGCGGGCTCTGACTTGGCTATCGGGGCGGACGCACATAGGTATGCGCCGCCGCTCCTTAGCGTCAAACCGGGCGGCCCGGAACACCCGAAAGCGCGCGAATGACCGAGACCGAAGCCCTGCCCGCCAACGCCATCGAGGTGCGCGGGCTGGAGAAGACCTACGCCGGCTCGAAGAAGTCGCCGCCGAAGACCGCGCTGCGCGGCGTCGACCTCGTCATCCCGCGCGGCTCGATGTTCGGCCTGCTGGGACCGAACGGGGCCGGCAAGTCGACCCTGATCAACATCCTCGCCGGGGTGGTCAACAAGACCGGCGGAACGGCGACGATCTGGGGCCGCGACATCGATCGCGAGCCGCGCGACGCCCGGGCGGCCCTCGGCGTGGTCGCGCAGGAGATCGTGGCCGACGTCTTCTTCACGCCCCGCGAGTCGCTGGAGGTCCAGGCCGGCTACTACGGGGTGCCGGCGAAGGAACGGCGCTCGGACGAGCTGCTGGCGGCGCTCGGCCTGTCGGACAAGGCCAACGCCTATGTCCGCGCCCTGTCCGGCGGCATGAAGCGTCGACTGATGGTGGCCAAGGCCCTGGTGCACAATCCGCCCATCCTGATCCTCGACGAGCCCACCGCCGGCGTCGACGTCGAGCTGCGCCGTCAGCTGTGGGACTATGTCCGCCGGTTGAACGCCGAGGGGGTGACCATCCTGCTCACCACCCACTATCTCGAGGAAGCCCAGGAGCTCTGCGACACCATCGCGATCATGAACCGGGGCGAGGTGGTGGCCTGCGAACCGACGCCGCAGCTGCTGCGGCGGCTGGACACCCGGCACGTGGTGGTCAGCCCCGAGGGCGAGCTGCCGGCCCCGCCGGTCCTGCCCGGCTTCGAGGTCACCCCCCGTGCGAACGGCGCCTTTGCGGTGTCCTACCGCAAGGGGCAGTCGTCGGTAGAGCAGGTGCTGACCGCCGTCCGCGCCGCCGGCGTCACCATCGCCGACATCGCCACCGAGGATCCGGACCTCGAGGACGTCTTCCTCGCCTTGACCTATGGCGACGCCTCCGCCGCCGATCCGACGAAGGACTAGGAAGGCGCGCCGGCGGTCCTAGACGACCATCACCGTCCCGATGAGCAGTCGGGCGCCGCGGCGCCCGAGGGCCGTGTCGGTGGCCGCCTGCAGGGAGACGACAAGCCGCTCCACATCGGGCGGGTGCCCGGGCAGGAGCGCGTTGGCGGACGTCTGCACCACGGCGGCGTAGGCGGCGCGGAGGCGCGGCGCCGATTGCGCGACCCGGGCCCGCAGGGCGGCGTCCGGCGCGTCGATGCCGGTCTCGACGGTCATCACGCCCCGACGCCCGTCGGGGCGCCGGACGTTGGCCGTGATCGTCGGCAGACGCATGTAGCTGGGCTGCGGCGCGCCGCCGCCCCCGGCCATGGCAGGCGTGGCCGCAGCGGCGGCGACGGCGGCGAGTCCGAGGAGGGCGCGGCGATCCATGCGGTCATGCTGGCGCCCGCCGCTTAAAATTGTCCTGCCCGCCGCCTGCCTGGCGCTCGTCCCCGGCGGGCACGCATCAACTCACCCTGCGGCACGTCTCGGCAGCCTCACGGCAATCGTGACTCGACGGTCCCCGCAAGGACCGCCACTGTCCCGCTTTCCCCAGACGGAGAGCCGCCGATGACGACGCTGATCCGACCCGAAGGCCCCGAGCCGGGCGACCTCCGCCCCAGCCGCCGCGCGCTGGCGACCGGAACGCTCGGGGGCCTGTTCTTCGCCGGCTACGCTCCCGCCGCCCTCGCCGCCCAGGCCGCGCCAGTGACCACCGACGCCGCCGGACTGGTCGTGGAGGAGGTGAGCTACCCGGCCCCCGACGGCTTCCAGCTCCCCGCCTATGTCGCCCGCCCCGAGGGCGACGGCCCCTTCCCGGTGGCGATCGTCGTCTCGGAGATTTTCGGCGTTCACGAGTACATCCGCGACGTGTGCCGCCGCCTCGCCCGGGCGGGCTACGCCGCCGTCGCCCCCGCCTTCTTCGTGCGCGTCGCCGACCCTGCGTCCCTGTCGGACATGCAGGAGGTGCAGCGCATCGTCGCCGCCGCCGGCTACGAGCAGGTCATGGGCGACGTCTCGGCCACCCTCGACTGGGCGAGCCAGCAGCTGTGGGCGCGCGGCGACCGGGTCGGGATCACCGGCTTCTGCTGGGGCGGCAAGGTGGTGTGGCAGGCCTGCGCCCGCTTCGCCGTGCTGGACGCCGGTGTCGCCTGGTACGGGCGGCTCGCCTCCTCCGCCAGCGCCACGCCGGAGCAGACGCAGGCGGGCCGGCCCTGGCCGGTCGACCTTGCAGACGACCTGAAATGCCCCGTGCTCGGCCTCTACGGCGAGAACGACCGCGGCATCCCGCTGGACACGGTCGAGGCGATGCGCCGCGCCCTCGCCCGCGCCGGCCAGACGGCGAGCGAGATCGTGGTCTATCCCGGCGCGCCGCACGGCTTCCACGCCGACTATCGCGACAGCTTCACGCCCGAGGCCGCCGCCGACGGATGGCGCCGGCTGCTGGCCTTCTTCGACGCACGGGTGAAGGCCTGAGGTCTCAGCCCTTGTCGGCAGCCGCGGCATAGGCCGCGGCGCCGGCCGCCCGGTCGGCGGCGTTGGGCTGGGCGACCGAGCCCCTGGCGGCGACGACCACCATGGCGGCGCGGACGGTGCGGCCGAACAGGGCGTAGCCGGGCTGCAGGGTCTGGATGACCTTGCCGCCCTCCACCGTCTCGGACGGCTGCTCCATCATCGCCTGGTGCAGGTGGGGGTCGAAGGGCTCTCCGGGTTCGGGCGCGACACGCTGCAGGTTGTTCGATTCGAACGCCTGCATCAGCGACTTGTGTGTCAGCTCCAGCCCCTTGACGAGGTTGGCCACCGCCGGGTCCTCGCTGCCGGCCAGATCGACGGCGAGGGCCCGCTCGAGAGTGTCGGCGACGCCGAGCAGGTCGCGTGCGAACTTCTGGATGGCGTAGGCGCGGGCGTCGTTGTTTTGCTGCTCGGCCCGGCGCTTCGTGTTCTCGGCCTCGGCCACGGCGCGCAGGGCGCGGTCCTTCCACTGGTCGCGCTCGGCGATCAGGGCGTCGATCGGGCCGAGGTCGTCGCCCGGCGTGGAGTCGAGGCCGGCCTCGGCGTTGGCCTCGGCCTCGGACTCGCCGATGTCGGCGTCCAGTTCGTTGGCGTCGCGGGTCTCGGGGGTGTCGTTCACTTTTCCTGTCCGTCCAGCATCCGGCCCAGCACCCGGGCGGTGTAGTCCACCAACGGGATGACACGGGCGTAGTTCAGTCGCGCGGGCCCGATGACGCCGATGGCGCCCAGAACCCGCTGTCGGCCGCTCATATAGGGCGCCGCGATCACGGCGGAACCCGAAAGCGAGAACAGCCGCGTTTCCGCGCCGATGAAGATGCGCACCCCCTGGGCGCTGGAGACCCCGTCCAGGAGGCCGATGAGCTGCTCCTTCTGCTCGAAATCGTCGAACAGCACCCGGACGCGCTCCAGATCCTCCACTGCCTCGCGATCCTGAAGCAGGTTGGCGCGGCCGCGCACGATCAGGGCACGCTCGCGCTCCGGCCCGCCGGACCAGGCTGCAAGCCCATCCTCGACCAGCCGCGCCGCGGCGGCGTCCAGTTCGCGCCGGGCCGTATCGAGTTCGGTGCGCATCTCCGTCCGCGCCTCGTGCAGCGGACGCCCGCGGAGCCTGGCGTTGAGAAAGTTCGACGCTTCCTGCAGCGTGGCCGGCGTGACGCCGGCCTTGAGCGGCATCAGCCGGTTCTCGACCGTGCCGTCGTCGGCGACCAGCACCGCCAGCGCCTGGTCGTGCCCGAGGGCCACAAACTCGACGTGCTTGACCCCCGCGTCGCGCACCGGGCTGGCGACGATGCTGGCGCCGCCGGCGAGGCCCGACAGCAGGGTCGAGGCCTCGTCCAGGGCCTCCTCGAAATTCCGCCCCCGCCCCGCCAGCCGGGCGTCGATCTCGCGCCGCTCCTCGCGACTGATGTCGCCGATCTCCAGCAGGCCGTCGACGAACAGGCGCAGGCCCGCGTGCGTCGGGATCCGCCCCGCCGAGGTGTGGGGCGAGGCCAGCAGGCCCGCCAGCGTCAGGTCCTGCATGGTGTTGCGGATCGAGGCCGGCGACAGCGACACCCCGGTCAGAGACAGGGTTCGCGAGCCGACCGGTTCGCCGGTCTGCAGATAGCTTTCGACGATGCGCCGGAAGATGTCGCGGGCCCGCTCGTCCAGGCCGACGAGACCCGGCCCCTCCATCGCCGTCGAGGTCAGCAGCGGCCCTCTCATCGCGTCCGCGCCTCCCAGTCCGCCCGGGTGAGCCGGTGCACCAGACAGTCGTCGTCGCCGAACATGCGGCGGCCTTCCGGCCGGAAGCCCAGCCGCTGGTAGAACCGGTGCGCGTCGGTGTTCGAGGCCAGCGGATCGATGACCACGCCGTGCACCTGCGGATCGGCGAAGCAGGCGTCGAGCGCCTGCCGCATCATCTCCGTGCCCCAGCCGCGGCCGAGGGCGTCTTTCGGGCCGATCCAGATGTCGAGCGCCCGCAGGCCCGGTTCGATCTCGCCCCAGTAGTGCGTCGGCTCAAGGTGCGGATCGATGATCTGCATCACCCCGATCGGGCGGCCGCCGACCTCTGCGATGCGGTAGAAACTCACCTCCGATTGGTCGCCGAGCTCCTCGCGCCACTCGATGCCGCCGAAGGCCACCTCGGCCACGGGGTCGTCGGTCGAGCAGGCGATCACATGCGGCTCCTTGTCCCAGGACGCGAGCACGTCGGGGTCGGCCAGCGTCGCCGGGCGCAGCCGCAGGGCGTCAGGGGTCGCAGCGGGGGGATACAGGCTCACGGTTTCAGGATAAGCACCCCCGCCATCGCTTCAAGGAATTCCCATGCGCCCCTCCGAACGCCGCCCCGATCAGCTCCGCCCGGTGACGCTCGAGGTCGGCGTCAACCGCTACGCCGAGGGCTCGTGCCTCGTCTCCTTCGGACACACCCGGGTGCTGGTCACGGCTACGGTCGAGGAAAACGTGCCCGGGTGGATGCGCAACAAGGGGGCCGGCTGGGTGACCGCCGAGTATGGTATGCTGCCCCGCGCCACCCACACGCGCGGTCGCCGCGAGGCCGCCGCCGGCAAACAGTCGGGCCGCACCCAGGAGATCCAGAGATTGATCGGGCGCAGCCTGCGCGCCGTGGTCGACCTGAAGGCGCTGGGGGAGCGGCAGGTGGTGCTGGACTGCGACGTGGTGCAGGCGGACGGCGGTACGCGGACCGCCGCCATCACCGGGGCGTGGGTCGCCATGGCCTCGGCGCTGGATTACCTGCGGGCCGAGGGTGTGCTGAAGACCGATCCCATCCTCGACCAGGTGGCGGCCGTCTCGTGCGGCGTCTGCGCGAACGAACCGGTGCTGGACCTCGATTACGAGGAGGACTCCACCGCCGAGGCGGATTCCAACTTCGTCCTGACCGGGGCCGGGACCATCGTCGAGATCCAGGCGACCGGCGAGAAGCGCGGCTTCTCGCGGCCGGAGTTCGAGCGCCTGTTCCAACTGGCGGAGGGCGGCTGCGCCGAGCTGTTCGCCCTGCAGCGGGCGGCCCTGGGGCGTTGAGGGTTCCGCAGGGCGGCCGATCGTGCCTAAGGTGCCCGGCCGTCAACGATCGGAGCACGCCATGCGCCGGCCCATCCTCGTCCTGCTGGCCGCCGCCCTCGTGACGGGCTGCCAGCCGCCCGCGGAGGAGCCCGCTCCGCCGCCGGGGGCCGAACTCCCCGCGCCGGAGATGCCTGCCGATGCGCCGCCGCAGGAGGAGGTCGAACCCGGGGCGGCGGCGGGCGTCCCGTCGCCGGCGACCGACGGCTCCTGCCGATCGCAGATCGGGGAGGCCGCCGCCGCCCGACTGGTCGAGCGGTGCGTGATGGTCAGTCCCGCGACGCATCCGCCCTGCAACGTCGCCAATCCGTGCGCCCTCATCCAGGGCGAGATCGACCGCGCCTGCGCCCTGTACGGACCCGGCGAGACGCGGCCGGCCGAGTGCAGCGCCTGACCTAGCCCGCCCGGCCGTCCTGGCGCTGCGCGCGGCGAAGCGCGGCCGCACCGCCCGCCTGCATGAAGTCGCGCCACTGCGTCGACGAGAGGGCGCTCACCGCCTCTCCGGCCATGGCCCGTTCGCAGACCCGCCGGTCCCCGACATGGCCGGGCGTGACCGTGCCGGCGTGGACCTCGCAGAAGCGGCGGCTCTCCTCGGCGACCCGGCCGGCGAAGGCGGCGGCGTCGGCGGCTCGCGACAGGTCGAGCCCTTCGGCGGGGACCCGCATGGTCAGTCCCGGCGACGGCTCGACGGCTGCGGCCGCGAGGACGGCGGCGGAGAGCAGATGGGAGAGAAGCATGGATCGATCCTTCGGACTGTCTGTTTCGAGCCCCCGCTCGAGGGATCAGAGGCGGGAGGCGTCGGCGGCGGATGCTCGCGATCGCATGAAATCGCCGTAAGCCTTGCCGTATTGACGGCTTAATCGTTTTCAAACGTCACAGCGGGAGACTGGCGGGCATGACGCCCGTCGCCACCCCGCCAGATCTCCGCGCGCTGACCACGCTGCGCTTTCTCGCCGCGGCCTGGGTGGTCCTCTACACGGCCTGGGCCTACCTCGACGTCGGTTTCACGCCGGTTGCGGTGACGAAGGGCTATCTGGGGGTCGAGGTGTTCTTCGTCCTCTCGGGCTTCATCCTCAGCCATGTCCACCTCGAACGGGCCGGCTCGCGCGGGTTCTCGTACGGGGGCTTCCTGTGGGCGCGGATCGCCCGGATCTACCCGCTGCACCTCGTCACCCTGTTCGCGATGATCGCCCTCGGCATCGCCGCGACTGTCGCCGGCGTCGCCGTGGACCCCAGCCTGACGGACTGGCGCGCGCTGCCGGCGCACCTGAGCATGACCCACGCCTGGGGGCTGGCCCCGCTGGCGGCCTTCAACCATCCGTCCTGGTCGATCTCGGCGGAGTGGTTCGCCTATCTGAGCTTCCCCGCCTTCGCCTTCGTCGCCTGGCGGCTGCGCCAGCGGCCGTGGCTCGCGGTCGGTCTGACCGCCCTTGTCGCGCTCGCCATCTATGCGGCCTTTGAGAGGCTGGCGGGCTTTCCGCTGACCGAGGCCACCTTCCGCTGGGGCGCGCTGCGGATCGTGCCGTGCTTCGCCCTCGGCTGCGCCCTCTACCTGGTCTACCGCCGCGCCCCCCTGCCGCGACCGGGCCTGACCGCCCTCGCCTGCGGTCTCGGCCTGTGGACCAGCGCGTCCCTCGGGCTGTGGGATCCGGTGACGGTGCTGTTCGCCGGCGGCCTGATCCTCGCCCTCGGCTCGCTCGCCAACGCGCACGCCGGGGTGCTGGGGTCGCGGGGCGGGGTCTATCTGGGCGAGATCAGCTACTCGATCTACATGGTCTGCGCGCCGGTGCTGCTGGTCATGACCAATCTCGCGGCGCGCCTGCTGGGGGCCGACGAGAAGCGGTTTCACGTTTTTGTGTGGCTGGGAATTCTGGCGGCCATCCCGGTCGCGGCCATGGCCACCTACCACCTTGTGGAACGCCCGGCCCGCAAGGCCCTGCGAGGATTCGCGACTCGCAACGGCTCAGGTCAAGAGGGGCCGTCCGCCCACGCGGATTCGCCTGAAAGGGTTCTTCAACCCTCGAAAACTATCGTCTAAGGACGATTCCGAGGCAGGTCGGGAAGCACGCCAGCATGATGAAACGGCTCCAAGCCGCCGCGGTTGCGGCGCTCCTCGGGATTTTTGGGCTGGGCTTCAGCGCGCCGTCCGTTAAGGCCGAGCCTTAGTGGCAGTGCGTCACCTTCGCCCGGATGTTCTCGGGCATCGGCATCTACGGGGACGCCCACACCTGGTGGACCCAGGCGCAGGGCAAGTTCGCCACCGGCGAGCGGCCGCGCACC
>JANJTI010000153.1 GCA_024711185.1 Brevundimonas sp.
GCCGCTTTCCAGCGTGGGCGCGGCTGGTCGTGTCAGTAGATTTCGATGAGGCCCGCCGCGCCGCAGCCGGACCGCCGTGCGGTCCGGCCGCTTTCCAGCGTGGGCGCGGCTGGTCGTGTCAGTAGATTTCGATGAGGCCCGCCGCGCCCATGCCCCCGCCGACGCACATGGTGACGACGCCGTACTTCGCCCCGCGCCGCTTGCCCTCGATCAGGACGTGGCCGGTCATGCGGGCGCCCGACATGCCGTAGGGATGTCCGATCGAGATGGCGCCGCCGGAGACGTTGAGGCGGTCGTTCGGGATGCCCAGCCGATCGCGGCAGTAGATGACCTGCACGGCGAAAGCTTCGTTCAGCTCCCAGATGCCGATGTCGTCCATGGTCAGGCCGTGCCGCTCCAGCAGGCGGGGCACGGCGAACACCGGGCCGATGCCCATCTCGTCCGGCGCGCAGCCGGCGACGGCCATGCCGCGGAAGGCGCCCAGCGGCTGCAGGCCGCGCCGTTCGGCGTCCTTCGCTTCCATGATCACCGAGGCCGAGGCGCCGTCCGACAGCTGGCTGGCGTTGCCGGCGGTGATGAAGCGACCCTGCTGGACCTTCTCGCCGCCGCCGAACACCGGCTTCAGCGCGGCCAGACCCTCGAGGCTGGTGTCGGGACGATTGCCCTCGTCCTTCGACAGGGTGACCTCCCTCGCCGAAACCTGCCCGGTGGCCTTGTCGACCACCTGCATGGTGGTGGTCATCGGCGCGATCTCGGCGTCGATGCGACCCTCGGCCTGCGCCTGCGCCGTCCGCTGCTGCGACTGCAGGGCGTATTCATCCTGCGCCTCGCGGCTTATTCCGTAGCGCTCGGCGACCACCTCGGCGGTCTCCAGCATGGACATGTAGATGTGCGGGTGCAGCGCCTTCAGGGCGGGGTCGTGCAGGCGATGCAGGTTCATGTTCTGATTCTGAACCAGGGAGATGGACTCCAGCCCGCCGCCTACGGCGACGATCTGGCCGTCGTGGACCACCTGCTTCGCGGCCGTGGCGATGGCCATGAGTCCGGAGGCGCACTGCCGATCAAGGCTCATCCCGGCGGTCGTGACCGGCAGACCGGCGGCCAGCGCCGCCTGGCGGCCGATGTTGGTCCCCGTGGAGCCCTGCTGCAGGGCCGCGCCCATGACCACGTCCTCGATCTCGGCCGGGTCCACGCCGGCCCGGGCCACGGCGTGGCGGATAGCGTGGCCGCCCAGCTGCTGCGCCTGGGTGTCGTTGAAGGCTCCGCGATAGGCGCGGCCGATCGGCGTGCGGGCGGTGGAGACGATGACGGCTTCACGGGACATCGGCGAGGCTCCTGCTGGCTGGCGCTAAAGCTGGCGACGCGGTCGCTCGCTGCATGAGCGCGGTGGTGGGGATGTAGGACCTTGCCGCCGCGTCAGCCAAGTCAGCCCTCGCCGAGGGCCTTCTGCGCCTTGGACAGTTCGACGAAGCCCTGCGCCGCGCCCATGTCCGGCACGATTTCGCCGGCCCGGTCGGAGATCTCGTCGAAGCGGGCCGCCACCTGCTCGGGCGCGTCGTCGCCGACAATGCGCACGCCTTGGGTCAGGGTGACGTAGGCGCGCTCGAAACCGCCGGCCCCGGCGGCGAGGATGCAGCGGTTCGGCGCATCGTCGCTGACCAGATGCAGCAGCCCCGGAGAGACCAGCGACGGCTCCAGCATCTCCAGCGGCAGGCGCGCCCCGAGATCCTCGGTCATGCGCGTGTGGGCGGTCGGGGCCAGGCAGTTGACCCGGATGTCGTGCTTCGCGCCCTCGATCGACAGGGTCTGCATCAGGCCGACCAGGGCCATCTTGGCGGCGCCGTAGTTGGACTGGCCGAAATTGCCGTAGAGACCGGAGGACGAGGTGGTCATGACGATGCGGCCGTAGTTGCGGTCGCGCATGATGTCCCACACCGCCTTGGTGCAGTTCACGGCGCCCATCAGGTGGACGTCGACGACGAACCGGAAGTCCTCCAGTTCCATCTTGGCGAAGGTCTTGTCGCGCAGCACCCCGGCGTTGTTGACCAGGATGTCGACACGACCCCAGCGCTCCATCGCCTCCGCCGTCATCGCCTGCACGGCGGCGAAGTCCGTGACAGAGGCGGCGCTGGCGATCGCCTCGCCGCCGGCCGCCACGATTTCCGCGGCCACCGCCTCGGCCGCGGTGGCCGAGCCGCCGGAGCCGTCGCGAGCCCCGCCGAGATCGTTCACCACCACCCGGGCCCCCCGGCGTCCCAGCGCGAGGGCGTGCTCACGGCCCAATCCGCCGCCGGCGCCGGTGATGATGGCCACCCGTCCGTCGAATCTCATCGTCATTTCGCCTCACTTCCTCGCGTCCCCTTGTCCTAGCAGGCGTTTCAGAAGGGGAAAGCCCCGGAATTTGTGTTGAAACGGCGCCACAGTCGCCGCATTCGATCGCGCGAAGAGGAACCGGAACCGTACATTGTGGTTCTGCCTCCCGAGCCGCCCCGTGTAAGCGTGGGCA
>JANJTI010000170.1 GCA_024711185.1 Brevundimonas sp.
CTGCCGGCCCCGAGGCCGCCGATCCAGCAACCACCAGTCACCAATCACCCCAAGTCTTCCGCCCCCTCCACCTCATCGATCCGGTCGTCGTCCAGCCCGAAATGGTGGCCGATTTCGTGGATCAGGACGTGGGCGATGATCTCGGACAGGCCGACGTCGCCACGCTCGCACCATTCGTCGAGGATCGGGCGGCGGTACAGGAAGATGCGGGCCGGCTCGGCGGCCGGGCCCATCTCGTCACGGCGGCCGATGTCGACTCCGAAATAGAGGCCGGTGAGCTCGAACGGGTCCTCCATGCCCATGGAGGCGAGGGTCTCGTCGTCGGCGAAGTCGTCGACGCGGATAACCACGTCCCCGGCCAGGGTCCGGAACGGATCGGGCAGAGTCTGGAAGGCCTCGCGCGCCAGCCGGGCGAAGTCGTCGAGGGAGGGGGCGAGCTGGTCGGTCCACTGCATGGGTCCAGGTTCTACGGACCAGGTTCCATGAAGGCGAGCCTCGACACGCCCCGAAACCTGGAACCTAGTCCCTAGCGCCTCATCAGGTATGGTTATCGAATCAGGGCGCGGGAGCTGAACGGGACCAGATGGCGGAAGCCGACATCGCCTATGTCGCGACCGCGGGCGCCGCGGGTCTGGCCCTGGCGCTCAGCGCCTGGGCCGCGCGGCTGCGCGGCCGTCTGGCCGAGCGCAACGCGGCGCTGGAAGCCGCCTTGGCGGCGGCGCGGGTCGACATCGCCCATCGCGACGGCGCGCTGGCGGCGTTCGAGGATGTGCGGCTGGCGCTGACGCCCGGCGGCGGCGCGGCCCGGCTGGGCCCTCCGGCCGCCTGGGACGCCCTGCTCGAGGATCTGGCCGCCCCGGAGGACGTCGCCGACGATCCGGCCCTCGTGGTCCTCGACGCCGTACGCGAGGTCGCCGGGCCGCGTCTGGCGGGCCTGATCGAGCGCGGCGAGCCGTTCGATGCGGTGATGGAAGGCTCCGGCGGCGCCTGGGCCGTCGAAGGGCGGTCCTCGGCCGGGGCGGCCTGGCTCAGGCTGTCGCGGCTGGGCCTGGTCGGCACGGCGACCGAGAGCGGTCTGGGGCTGCTGGCCGACTTCTATCCTTCGCCGACCTGGGTGGTCGACGCGGCCGGACGGCTCGCGTGGGCCAACCGGGCGTGGCTGGCCGAGATGAAGGTCGAGAGCGTCGAGGCGGCCCGCGAGAAGGGCCTGAGTTTCGACCGCGGGGCGGACGCCATCGTCGCCGAGGCCGGGCGGCTGCATCAGCGGCAGGAGGGCTTCCGCTGGACCACCGGCGGCGGGCGACGGCGCGCCTGGCGGGTCGTGGCCGAGCCGGCCCCCGGCGGCGCGGGCGCCGTGCTGGCCTTCGCCCTGGACATGACCGAGGCTGAGGAGACGCGCGACACCCTGCGCCGTCACGTCGAGGCCCATGACGAGACCCTGAACCACCTCGCCGACGCCGTGGCCATCTTCGGGCCCTCCAAGCGACTGGCCTTCCACAACACCGCCTTCCAGCAGCTGTTCAGCCTCGATCCGGCCTGGCTCGACGAGCGTCCGACCCACGCCGAGTTGCTGGACCGGCTGCGTCAGCGCCGGCAGCTTCCGGAGGTGGTCGACTACGCCGGCTGGAAGGCGAGGGAGCTGGACTTCTACGGCGCGTCGGCGGCGGCGCCGGACGACAGCTGGTCGTTGCCGGACGGGCGGACCCTGCGGGTGGTGCGCCAGCCGCACCCGCTGGGCGGGGTGCTGTTGCTGTTCTCGGACATCACCGACGAACTGAAGCTGCGCAGCCGCTTCAACGCCCAGCTGCAGGTGCAGACCGCCACCCTCGACAAGCTCAACGACGCAGTGGCGGTGTTCGGCTCGGACGGCCGCATCCGGCTGCACAACGAAGCTTTCGAGGCCTTCTGGGGCGTGACCGGCGAGCAACTGCGGACCGCCGGCGATTTCGACGCCGTCGCGACCCTGTGCCAGCAGACCATGCCGGATCCGAGCCTGTGGCTGGGGCTGAAGGCCCGGGTCGCGGACCCGGATCCCGAAAGCCGGGTGCCGATCTCGGGAGAGGGCCGCACCGCCGACGGACGGGTGGCGGCGTGGCAGACCCGCCCGCTGCCGGACGGGGCCACGCTGGTCGCCTTCTCCGACGTGACGGCGCGCCGCGACCTGGAGCAGGCGCTGGCGGCCAAGGCGGCGGCGCTGGAGGAGAGCCAGGCGCTGAAGCGCGAGTTCGTGGGCAGCGTCTCCTACGAACTGCGCACCCCGCTGACCACCATCGTCGGCTATTCGGAGCTGCTCGAGGCGCAGGCGGACCTGCCCGAGCGAAGCCGGCAGCACGCCGGGGCGATCCGGGTGGCGGCAAGCCAGCTGGCGGACTCCATCGACGACGTGCTGGACATGGCCCAGATCGACGCCGGGGAGATGGAGTTGACCCTCGGCGACGTCCGCGTCTGCGATCTGATGGACGAGGCCGCTGCCCGCGCGCGGGCGCGGATCGAGGGCAGGGGCGCGGCGCTGCACGTGCAGTGTCCGGCGGGCCTGCGACCGATCCGGGCCGACGCGCAGCGGGTGGAGCAGGCGCTGGAGCTGCTGCTCGACAACGCAGCGCGCGCGGTGGCCGACGGCGGCGCTGTCACGCTGTCGGCCGAGAGCGGCCCGGCGGAGGTGCGCATCCGGGTCGAGGACACCGGACGGGGCATCCCCTATCACCTGCAGGCCCACGTGTTCGATCGCTTCGTCCGTCGCGAGCGCGGCGGCCCGGGCGTGGGTCTCGCCCTGGTCAAGGCGCTGGTCGAACTGCACGGCGGCTGGGCCGAGGTGGAGAGCGAACCCGGCAGGGGCGCCGCCTTCATCCTGCATCTGCCGCTGGAGGCGCAGACCGCCGCCGCCCCCCCGGAATTGGGACTGGCCGCCGAATGGCGAATGGCCGACGCCGACTGAGCGGCGGCGCTCCGTCCTTTGACTCCGCCCGCGGGGCTCACTAACGAGCAGCCCTTCGCCGCCACGCGCCATCGGGCGCCGGACCCTCGCCATGGCCAGACTGCTCAAGACCGCGCTGATCTACGACTTCGACGGGACCCTCGCCCGCGGCAACATGCAGGAGGTCAGCTTCATCCCCTCGGTGGGCATGGAAAAGGGCGCCTTCTGGGACGAAGCCGAGCGGCTGACCCGCGTCGCCGACGGCGACGGCATCCTGATGTACATGCAGCTGATGCTGAGCCACGCGCGCTCGAACGGCTCGCCGATCACCCGCGCCATGCTACGCGAACATGGCCATGACGTGAAGTTGTTCGACGGGCTGAAGTCCGACCTGACCGGTCCCGGCTGGTTCGAGCGCATCGACGCCTTGGGCGCGAAGTACGGGCTGGATATCGAGCACTACATCATCTCGGCCGGGCTGGAGGAGATGATCGACGGCTGCCCGATCCGCGACGCCTTCCGCCACGTGTTCGCGTCGAAGTTCGTCTACGACGACGAAGGGGTGGCGATCTGGCCGGCGGTGGGCGTGAACTACACCACCAAGACCCAGTACCTGTTCCGCATCAACAAGGGCGTGCTGAACCACTGGGAGCACGACAAGATCAACCGCTTCATGCCCGACGACGACCGGCCGGTGCCGTTCGAGCGGATGATCTTCCTCGGCGACGGCGACACCGACGTCCCGACCATGAAGATGATGCACACCAAGGGCGGCTTCTCGATCGCGGTGTACGACCCGCGCAATTCCGAGCGCGACCAGCAGAAGATCTACAGCCTGATTTCCGAGGATCGGGTCAATTTCGTCGCCGCCGCCGACTACCGCGAAGGCTCGGCGCTGGACCTGATCGTCAAGGGACTGATCGGCCGCATCGCCATCAACGCCGGGACCATGCCCGAGGGAGTCTGAAGGCTAGCGGCCCCCCGCGCGAAGGAAGGCCGCCCGGGCGGCGGCGAGGCGGGACGGCACCAGACCGCGCAGCGAGGCCTGGCCGCGGCGCTTCAGGCCGGCCTCGTGCCCCTTGCTCCACGCCACCTCCGCCTCGATGGCGACGCCCTGGGCGAGATCGATCAGCTGGACCAGCGGCGGCAGGGCGAGCTTGCGGTCGAGGCGCACGCGCAGGCCCGAGGGGGATGCGTCGACGATCCGGCAGGGCAGCTCGAGCCCGGGCGCGACCACGACGCCGGCCCCGGCGGCGGGGGTGCGAGGTTCGAAGCGGCGATCGACGGACTGGTTCATTGCGGTCCTGATACCGGCTGACGGTTGCGATCCAGTTGCACCGTCAGGCTTACCCGGACGCCACCGGCCAGCATATGGCGAGTGATGCGTTCGAAATACTGGATGAAGCCGGCCAGACGGCGGCGCTCCTCATGCGGCAGATCGTCCGGGGCGACGCCGAGCAGGTCCGCCTCCTGCTGGCACCGCCAGTCGAGGACGACGTCGAAGCCCGGGGCGCGCAGGAACAGCAGGGCGTCGAAGCGGTCGGCGAAGGTCGCGTACGGGCCGGCCACCTGCGCATCGACCCACCGCCGCCAGCGGCCGGCGGCGTCGTGGTCGCGCTCCAGCGCGTTGACCGGTGCGGCCAGGGCGGTCGCATCTTCCGGGAGGGCGCCGAGGCACCAGGCGTCGACCAGGACGGCGGAGGGCCGGCCGCGAAAGGCGCGCCAGCGGTCTTCGGGCCAGCGGTCGTCGCCGCGCTTGTCGAAGTCGGGGATCGGGGTCGTGTCGTCCGGACCCGCCGCGCCTAGGCGGTCGATCAGGTCCCGCAGCAGTCCGAGGTCGTGCGTCCCCGGCGGACCGCGGGTGAGCAGCAGCGGGTGGATGTCGCGCGCCAGCGTCTCGCGCTGCGCGCGCGTCAGATAGACGTCGTCGATCGAGATCTGGGCCGCGCCGAAGCGGGCGGCCGCGGCGCGGGCGAGCGTGGTCTTGCCGCAACCCTGCGCGCCGACGATCCCGATCAGCGGCGGGCGATCCTTGGGTCCGTCGGCGATCAGCCGGCCGACGAGGTCGACGAGATCGGGATGGGCCGGACTCAGTGCTGGCTTTCCGGCAGGCGGACGATCAGGCCGTCGAGGTATTCCGATACGCGGATCTGGCAGGACAGGCGGCTGTTCGGCTGCACGTTCTCGGCGAAATCCAGCATCGACTCCTCCATCGCCGAGGCGCGGCCGGTCTCGGCCTGGAAGGCCTCGTCGACGTAGACGTGGCAGGTGGCGCAGGCGCAGGCCCCGCCGCAGTCGGC
>JANJTI010000173.1 GCA_024711185.1 Brevundimonas sp.
TCTTCCCCCGACGTGATCGTCATCGGCGCCGGCGTGCTCGGCCTCTGCACCGCGGCGGAACTCGGTGCGCGCGGCCACGCGGTGACCGTCGTCGACCCCGGCGGCCCCAACGCCAGCTCGGCCGCCGCCGGGATGCTGGCCCCTGCGCTCGAGTGCCTGTCCGACGCGGCGACGCCTGAGCGGGCCGCCCTGCTGACCCGCGCGCGGGACCTGTGGCCCGGCTTCGCAGATCGCTTCGGTCTGACCCTGCACCGCGACGGCGTCGAGTGGCGCGGCCCCGACCCGGAGGCGGCGATCGCTAGGCTGGCGAGCTTCGGCGTGGAGGCACACCGCACGCCGGGCGGGGTGTTCACCGGCGATGACTGGCGGGTCGAGGCGGGGCCGGCGCTGCAGGCGCTGGCCCGCGCCGAAGGCGTCTCTGTGGTGCATGCAACCGCTCGCCGTCTGTCCGGGGAGGGCCGCTGGCGGGTCGAGTCTCCAGACGGGCAGGTATGGTTCGCTCCGACGGTGGTGCTCGCCACCGGGGCCGCCGCGCCGATCGACGGTCTGCCGGACCCCGTGCGCGCGAGGATCTCGGCCATCGAGCCGTGGCGCGGACAGTTGACGCCGATCAGCGGGCCGGCCCCGCCGCACACCTTGCGCGCCCCTGGCGTCTATGTCGTGCCGGCGCCCGGGGGTCTGGTCGTCGGCGCCACCATGGAGCGCGGGCGGCGGGATCTTGAGCCGGACGCCGCGGTTTCGGTCCGGCAGGTCGAAGCAGCCAAGGCCCTGTCCGGGCTCGAGGGTCGCCCGGAAACGCCGAAGGTCGGCGTTCGCGGAGGGAGCGCCGACGGTCTGCCCCTGGCCGGTCCCGTCGAGGCGCCCGGCCTGCATCTGGCCCTCGCGCCACTGCGCAACGGCTGGCTTCTCGGACCGCTGGTCGCGGGTGTTGTGGCGGACGGCATCGAGGGCGGCGCGCCGTCGCCCGACGCGGCCGCCCTCGACCCCCTCCGGTTCGGCTGATCAGTCGGCCGGGGGCACGAAGCGCAGGTCGATGATCACGCGCGAACCCGTAGCCGCCCCGTCGACGGTTCTGGGATTGATCCCGAAGTAGCGCGACAGGCTCACCGCCGCACGCCCGAATCCGTGCCCGGCGGGGCTTTCGCGGACCACGTCGCAGCCGGCCACCGACCCGTTGGCCTGAACCAGGCAGTTCAGCGTGGCGGAGCCGCCGATTCCGCGCGACAGGGCCCGCTCGGGATAGGCCCGCATCATCTGATCGCCCGTGGGCTGCCGCGCCCAGCTGGGGTTGCGGATGACCGGCGCAGCCGGCTCCGGCCGCGGCTCGGTCGCCGGCGGGGCGTGATCCACAGGTTTCGGCACGGGCGTGCTCAGGGTGATGGCCGGGCCCGCCGGGACGGGCGGCGTCTCGAAGTCCGGGACCGGCAGAACCGGCGTATCGACGGCCGGGGCCGGCGTGCGGTGGATCGGAGGATTGGGCGCAGCAGGCTTCGGCTGCGCCGGAACCAGGGGCGGCGGCGGCTGGAGGGTCACCCGGAACGGCGTGGGCTGGGCCTCTGCGGGAGGCGGCAACTTCAGCTCAAAGCGCTGGTAATACAACGCCGCCCCGACGCCGATGTGGGCTGCGGCCACCACACCGATCGCGATCCAGGCGTTGCGCGAGAGGCCGGGGCCCCGCCGCTCGTGAAAATCGATGGGGCTCACCAGTCCGGGCCCGCCCGCGGTTCTGATCATCATGGCCGTTCATCCCTGCTGCCGTCCCCACAGCACCCATGGCCAAGTTGAGCGCTGACGTTACGGCAAGTTTTGGGCGAGCTTCGCCGCGAAATGGTCACCGGTCCGGGTGGGCGCCGTTAGGGTTCCGTTAACCAGAGTTCGCCAGCGTTAACGATTATGACCATCGGGGCGATTCCATCGTCGAACGGGGTTGAGGCGGCCATCCGGCAGGCGTCCCGCGCCACCGGCGTGGACGCCGACTTCCTCGTGCGCACGGCGCGCCGTGAAAGCGCGATGAACCCCTCCGCGCGGGCGCCGACCTCCTCGGCGGCCGGGCTGTTCCAGTTCATCGAGCAAACCTGGCTGGCGACGGTGAAGACCCACGGGGCCAAGCATGGCTACGGCCAGTACGCCGACCTGATCCATCGCGGCGCCGACGGCCGCTGGCGCGTCGGCGGCTCGGCCCGCAACGTGGTGCTGGACCTGCGCTTCGATCCGCGCGCCGCCTCGGTGATGGCGGCGGAGCTGACCGCGTCGAACGCGGCCTACCTGCGGGGACGGACCGGGCGCGAGCCGGGCGCGGGCGATCTCTATGCGGCGCACTTCCTGGGGCCCGCGGGGGCGGCGCAGCTGATGGACGCCATGGCCCGTCGGCCCGGCTCCAGCGCGGCGGCGATGTTCCCCGAGGCGGCCGCCGCCAATCGCTCGATCTTCTACCGGGACGGGCGGCCCGCCACGGTGGCCGAGGTCCACGCCAATCTCCAGCGCTCGGCCGGCGACGGCGCCCCGGCCGCGACCACGGGCTCTCCGTCGAGCGAACCGGAGCTGTCGGCGCGCGACCGGATGCTGGCGGCGCGGCTGGATCGACTGCGGCAGGACCAGAGCCTGCTGAGCCTGCTCCTCGGTCAGGACGGCGAAGGCGGGACGGCAGGCTTCGGCGGCGCGTTCGCGCCGGGGGAGAGCAGCGAAGTCTGATCGGCGAATCCCGTCATGGTGAACCGCCCGTTAACGATGGCGGGTCGATGCTGACGGCGCAGCTGGAGTTCGAGCCCCGCCCATGACCGCCTACCGCGCCCGCCTGACCGAACTGGACATCCGCAGGCTGATCAAGGCGGCGGATGACGACGAGCGGGCTTCGGCGGCGCACAAGCTGTGCCGCAGCATGGAGCGGGCCGATCTCGACGAGGCGGGTCGGGCTGCGGCGCACAAGATCCTCCGCATGCTCGCCGAGGACGCCGCCGAGCTGGTGCGGCGGGCGATGGCGGTGACATTGAGGACGTCCGATCTGCTGCCGCGCGACGTGGCGCGTCGGCTGGCGGCGGACGTGGACAGCGTCGCCCTGCCGATCATCAACTTCTCGCCGGCCTTCACCGATGAGGATCTGGTCGAGATCGTCCGCGCCGGTTCGCCGGTTCGCCAGAGCGCCGTCGCGGCCCGTCCACGCGTGAGCCGCGATGTGTCGGCGGCGCTGGCCGAGGTCGGGTGCGAGGAGGCGGTGCGCACGCTGGCCGCCAACGACAACGCCGACATCGGCGAGGCCTCGCTGGGGACCTGTCTCGACCGCTTCGGCGCCTCGCCACGGATCGTCGCAGCGCTGGCCTATCGACAGGTGCTGCCCCTGTCCGTGACCGAGCGGCTGATCGGGCTGGCGTCCGACGCGGTGCGGGAGCATCTCGTCACCCGGCATGCGGTGGCCCCCGAGACGGCGATCCGGCTGGCGGCCTTTGCCCGCGAGCGCGCCATGATCGACCTTGTCGACCAGGCCACGGGCCACCCCGATCTGGGAGACTTCGCGGCCAGCCTGAACGCCCGCAAGGCGCTCACGGCCTCGCTGCTTCTGCGGGCGCTGGCGCGCGGGCAGATGGCCCTGTTCGAGCACGGACTTGCGGAGCTGGCGGGAACGCCGCACCAGCGCGCCTGGCTGATGATTCACGACGCGGGTCCGCTGGGGCTGAAGGCGATCTACGATCGGGCCGGGCTGCCGCCCCGACTGTTCCAGGCTTTCCGCGCCGGCGTCGACACCTGGCGGACGCTTCAGGCGGAGGGCGCCGACACCTCGGGCGACGCTTTCCGCCAGCAGATGCTCGAGCGTTTCCTGACCCAGCGGCCGAACGTCGGGCGGGACGACCTGGCGTACCTCATGGAGCGGCTGGATCGGGAGCCGACGGGTCGCGACGAGATCGACGCCGCCGCCTGACCGGCGGGCGTCGAACGCCCCAACGAGGAAATTCGCGAAAAGCGGTCTTGTGGAGACAATGTCTCCATGGGGCCCGAAACTGTCGCCGGGTCCTCAGCGGAGACGGCGGGACTGCAAGCTGTCAAAGACCGGCGGCGCGGGGCTCCCGGAGACTGGAGCACGGGGGTGCGTCAGGAACGGTCGCAGGGCGACGGCCAGGGGCCGGCTCGGGGTCCAGAGTCTCGCTTCCGGGGCGCGATGTCCTGCAAGGGAAGGTCTCCAGAGTCCATGCGGAAGCCCTTCCAGAAGGGCCCAGGCCGGCCGCACATACGAAGACGCCCGCCGGAGGGCGGGCGGGATCGACGGTGAGGCTGCCGGACGTCAGCCGAGGTGGTCGGCGACCCGGGCCTCGAGGGTTTCGGCCAGGGCCTTGCCGGTCGGGTGGTCATCGGTCTGGATCTGGTCGCGCACCACGGCCTTGATGGCGTCGACGTGGGCGTCGATCAGCACCAGCGGAGCCGCCATGCGCTTGGCCGGCTCGTCCATCATCTTGCACAGGGAGCCGGCGAGACGGGTCACCAGCGGATACTGGTAGGTGGCGCCGAGGCCTTTCAGATCGTGGGCGCGGAAGTACAGGGCCTCCGCCGTCTGCTCGTTGTAGCCCTGGCCGCGGATATCGGCCTGGGCCTTGTCCAGCTTGACGATCTCGTCCTGCAGCCACTGGCCGAACTGGGCCGACATGGCCTTCAGCGCCTCTTCAGCCTTGGCGATAGCGCTGGCGTCGATTCCGCCGAAGCCGCCGCCGACCTTCAGCCGAAGGGTGTTGGGCGGACGAATGACCTGGGCAGAATTGCTCACGGCGCGCTCCCGAAACTGCACCAGGAAAAGGTCGCACGCCCGACCTTAAGAACCCGTGCACGCCGGTTCAGGCGGCGAATTGCTCGGCGAGCACGCGTTCCTCGAACGAGCGATCCGCGTCGAACAGCATGGTCAGGGCGATATCACGGCGCTCGTGCACGTCGACGCGGGCGACCCGGCGCACCTCGAAGCTGTCGGCGGTGGCGCTGACAGGACGCTTGTCCGGCTCCAGCACCTCGAAGCGGACCCGGGCCCGGTGCGAGAGCAGGGCGCCTCGCCAGCGGCGGGGCCGGAAGGCGCTGATCGGAGTCAGGGCCAGGACCTGGGAATCGAGCGGAATGATCGGCCCGTGGGCGGAGAGGTTGTAGGCGGTCGAGCCGGCCGCGGTCGCGACCAGGCAGCCGTCGCATGACAGTTCCTCGAGCCGCACCCGGTCGTCGACGCTGATGCGCAATTTCGCGCTCTGGCGCGTCTGGCGCAGCAGCGACACCTCGTTGATCGCCAGGCCGCTCTGGATCTGGCCGCTCTCCGTCCAGGCGTCCATCTGCAGCGGATGGATGACGGTCCGCCCCGCCCGGGAAAGGCGTGCCGGCAGGTCCTCCTCGCTGTAGTCGTTCATCAGAAAGCCGACGGAGCCGCGGTTCATGCCGAACACGGGGGTGCCGCGCTCCATGACGGTGTGCAGGGTCTCGAGCATGAAGCCGTCGCCGCCGAGGGCGACGATGACGTCCGCCGCTTCGCGATCGCAGGCGCCATAGCGAGCCGCCAGCCGCGCCCGGGCGGCCTGGGCCTCGGGGCGTTCGGAGGCGGCGAAGGCGATGCGGGAGAAGGAGGGGACAGGCGCGCTCACGGCGCCACGCAAGCCGAGGCCGGCGCCGAAGTCAAACGGCCTGTCGCTCGGGCGCGGCGCGTTCGTCCGCGACCAGGGCGCGGAACGCGCGGGCCGCCGAGGCCGGCGAGATGGCTCCTCTCAACCAGACGGCGGCTCCCTCGTCCCCGGGCAGGCCGTGGTTCATGCCGCGGAGCTCCGCCAGGAGGCTCGGGTAGACGGCCCGGTCGATTCCGACGGCCGCGCAGGCGTAGTAGAGCGCCTCGGGGGTCGAGGCCGCCAAGGCGGTCCTGACCTGGGCGACGCTGAAGCCGCCCATCATGGCGAGGCCGTGGACGAACAGACCGAGCCGCTTCTCGCGGGCGGCGCGGACCAGCACGCCCGGCCGCAACTGGCCCGCCGCGTGCAGCTTGCCGGCGAGGCGACGTTCCATCTCCTCACGCTCGGGAGTCTCCGTCGACGACCGGGGCGCGGGCCGAAGAACGCCCTGCACGGCGTCGTAGACGGCGGCGGCGAGGCGAGGCTCGTCGACCTCGAAGCGTGAGCTGATGGACTGTCGCAGCGCCTCGCCGAGCCAGTGATACATTTCCTCGGCCAACGCCCGGGTCAGGCGCGGATGACGGGTCAGCGGTCCGCGCAGGGCGGCGATGCGCCGGGAATGCTCGACGAGGCGCCGCAGCCCCTCGACGCTCACTTCGGCGGTCCGGTTGGTGGCCAGGGCGGTCAGCACCGCCGGCTCGCCGCGCTCGATCACGGCGTCGGCGACGCGACCGCTGATCCGGGGGCGCCGCGCGACGGCGATCTGATGCTCCAGCGAGGCTTCGACGAGCACACGCAGCAGGTCCTCGTCGTGGAGCACGGGGCTGGAGAGCAGGATCGGCCGGGCGATGTCGATCTCGTCGAGCGCAAGGACATTCACCAGGGCGGCGGGCGCCCATTCGGCGGTGGACAGGCGTTCGGCGAGGGCGCGGCGGACCTCGCGCTCCGCCTGCCGCGCCAGGGTCAGGAAGATCTCGCCCAGCACCGGCGACAGTTCGCCGTCGGGCGGGCTGGCGTCGCAAAGGGCCATCACCCCGAGCAGCAGGCGCTGACGGGCGTCCGGGCTGGGGTTCCGCGCCAGCGACAGGAGATCGCCGGGCGCCGGCGCGTCGCGGGTGGAAAGCGGAAGCTGGACGAGGACGGTCACGGACGTCTCCGACGCGCCGGCTCGATGCGGCGAAGGCGACCGTAGCCGTGGGTCCCTAAAGCAGGGTTAATCGATCCTGAATCTTGACGTGCGACGCCGACGGCGCGAGCGTGCCGCCGGAACATAAGGAGCACGCGGCGATGGCGGACGGGGCGATCACCTCCCTCAGGTCGAAGGTGTCGGAGGCGGAATGGAACGCCCGGGTGGAGCTGGCGGCGCTGTACCGGCTGGTCGCGCTCCACGGGTGGGACGACATGATCTTCACCCACATCTCGGCGCGCGTGCCGGGCCCGGAAAAGCACTTTCTGATCAACCCCTACGGTTACTACTTCGAGGAAATCACGGCCTCGTCGCTGGTCAAGGTCGATCTTGACGGAAACATCGTTCAGGAGACGACCAACTTCATCAATCCGGCCGGCTTCACCATCCACTCGGCGATCCACGGCGCGCGTGAGGACGCCCACTTCGTCATCCACCTGCACACGGTGGCGGGGGTCGGGGTCGCGGCGCAGAAGGAAGGGCTGTTGCCGATCGGACAGAACGCCTGCCTGCTGCAGCACCAGGTCGCCTACCACGGCTATGAGGGCCTGGCTCTCAATCACGAGGAGCGCGAGCGGCTGGTGGCCGACCTCGGCGACAAGCCGCTGATGCTGCTCCGCAACCACGGCACCCTCGCCGTGGGCCAGACCGCCGCGCAGGCCTGGGTCGGGATGTTCTTCCTCGAGCGCGCCTGCGCCCAGCAGGTGGCGGCCCTGTCCGGCGGGCGCGAGCATGTCCTGTTCGCGCCCGAGGCGGCGCAGGAAGAGACGCGGCAGCAAGGCGGCGGCATCGGCTTCGTCTCGGCGCTGGCCTGGCCGGGCGCGCTGCGCATGCTCGACCGCAAGTCGCCGGGCTACGACGTGTGAAGGCGGCGGGGGGGCTGGTTCTGGCCCTCATGGCCGCCGCAACGGCGACGGCGGCCGAAGCCGGCGCGTGGCCCCAGGCCAAGGGACGCGGCCAGGTCATCCTCAAGTTCGAGGATATGCGGGCCGCCGAGGGGTTTGATCCCTCCGGCGAGCTTGCGCCGCTGCCGGCCGAACGCCGGGAGCGAATCCTCGGCGCCTTTGGCGAATACGGCCTGACCGACAGGCTCACGCTGGTGCTGAAGGGCGACTGGCAGTCAGGAAAGGACGCCTTCGTGGCCTATGAGGGCCGCGGCCCGCTCGAGATCGGCCTGAACTGGCAGGTCTGGGGGGACGACAGGACCTCACTCTCGCTCTACGGCGGCGCCGCCGACGGCGGGGAGGGGCGGAACGCCGGCTACGCCGCCCCGGGAGAAGGCGACCGGGACTGGGAGCTCCGGGCCTCCGTCGGCCGCTCCTTCGGCGCCCCCGGCGGAAGGATCGGCGCCTTCACCGGCGGTTTCGCCGAGCTGCAGGCCGCCCGCCGGATGCGCGAGGGCCTGCCGGACGAGACGCGGGTGGACGCGACCGTCGGGGCGCACTTTGGAGAGAACTGGATGGCTCTCGGACAGGCCTACGCCGGCGAGGCCGACGGCGACGGGCCGCGCTGGCTGTCCGTCGAGGCCTCGGTGGTGCGACGCCTCGGCCCATGGAGCGTGCAGGCCGGCTGGCGGGAAGCCGTGTCCGGCCGCGAGACGCCGCGGTCCTCGGGGCCCGTGATCGCCCTGTGGCGCCGCTTCTGAGGCCCGGTGATCCGGGAGCCGCGACGCGACGTAAACGGCGACCCGCTCGCGACGGAAACCGAAACCGCCTCCGTTACATCAACTTGAATTGCGCCGCCGCCGGAAGTCGCTAAGCCGGCGCCTTCCCACTCCGGAGTGCCTCCCGCGTGATCAGACGCCATTTCCTCCTCGTCGCGGCCGGCGTGCTGCTCGGCCTGATGGTCGTGGCGGTGGTTCTCCGCCTCGCCTTCGCAGGGGAGGAGACCGGCAAGAAGGGCCCCGGCGGACGCGGCGGCGGGCAGCAGGTCTCCCAGGTGGTGGCCGCGCCGCGGCCGTTCAGCGACGAGATCCGCGTGCTGGGCGTCGCCCGGGGGCGGCGGTCGGTCAACATCACCTCGCCGACCAGCCAGCTGATCACCCACGTGCTGTTCACGGACGGTCAGAGGGTCGCCGCCGGCGCGCCCCTGGTGCAGCTTCAGGCGCGCGAGGAGGCGGCCGGGGTGACGGAGGAGCGCGCCCGCGTCGCCCAGGCGCGGTCGATGTACGAACGATACCGGGAACTGGGCGAGCGCGGCTTCGCCTCGCCGATGATGGTCGAGCAGTACCGGACCCAGCTCGACACCGCCCAGGCCGCCCTGAACGCAGCCCTTGCGCGCCAGGGAGACCGGGTGATCCGCGCGCCCTTCTCCGGCGTTCTCGGCCTCACCACGGTCACCCCCGGCACCCTCGTCAGCCCCGGCGCCGTGATCGCCACCCTCGACGACATGGACGTGGTCCGGGTCGATTTCCCGGTTCCCGAGCGGTATCTGGGCGTGCTCCGCGCCGGTCAGCCGATCTCCGCCAGGGTCGACGCCTACGGGGACGAGACCTTCAGAGGGCGCATCGCCCTCATCGACACCCGCGTCAACGAGCAGACCCGGGCCGTCACCGCGCGCGCCGAGATCCCGAATCCCGGCTGGCGCATCCGCCCCGGCATGGCTGTGCGGGTCACGGTCGCGCAGGGCGAACGGACGGCTCCCGCCGTGCCGGAATCGGCGGTGCAGTACGAGGGCGAGGGAGCCTTCGTGTACCGCATCGCCGCCGGCGAACGGGGAACCGTGGCGCAGCGCGTGGAGGTGGAGACCGGCGCCGTCGAAGGCGGCTTCGTGGAGATCGTCTCGGGCCTGAACGCCGGC
>JANJTI010000185.1 GCA_024711185.1 Brevundimonas sp.
GCTCGAGGACGCGGTCATCCACCGCATCGCTCAGCGGCTCGACCACCAGGACATCGGCGCCGATATCATCCAGCAAACCTTCAAGGCGATGCTGCGCGACGAGCCCGAGTGGAGCTCGACCGTGCGCGTCGACATCCAGGCCTAGTACGATCGCGACCCGGCCTGCGACCGCTTCATCATGCCGGTGCTCTATTTCAAGGGCTTCCACGCCATCCAGACCCACCGGCTGGCCCACTGGCTGTGGGGGCAGGGGCGGCGCGACTTCGCGCTCTACCTGCAGAGCCGCTCGTCGGCGATCTTCCAGACCGACATCCACCCGGCGGCGCGGCTCGGCAAGGGCATCTTCATCGACCACGCCACCGGGCTCGTCATCGGCGAGACGGCGGTGGTCGGCGACGAGGTGTCGATGCTGCACGCGGTGACGCTGGGCGGGACCGGGGCCGAGCGTGGCGACCGGCATCCGAAGATCGGCAAGGGCGTGCTGCTGGGCGCCGGGGCCAAGGTGCTGGGGAACATCGCCATCGGCGACTACGCCAAGGTGGCCTCCGGCTCGGTGGTGCTGAAGCCGGTGCCGGCGGGCTGCACCGTGGCCGGGGTGCCGGCGCGGCTGGTCAACTGCCCCGCCGGCGAGGCGCCGGCGCGGACCATGGACCACACGCTGGCCGACATCGTCTACGACTTCGTCATCTGAGCCTTTCTCCCGGCGCGTCGTTTCACAAGGGTCCGCGCCCAACACGAGACCCGAGGAAAGCCCATGAACGCCGCCGACATGAAGCGCGTCGAGACGCACCTGAAGCGCACCTTCAACACCGGCGGCATCATCGTGAAGCCGCGCGGCAAGCCGGCCGACTCGGCCGAGGTCTATGTCGGCGACGAGTTCATCGGCGTGGTCTTCGAGGATGAGGACGAGGCCGGCAGCTTCATGTTCGAGATGGCCATCCTGGCGGAAGACCTGCCCGAGTAGGCCCACCGCAGCGGGCACGAAAAAGCGCCGGAGGAGCGATCCTCCGGCGCTTCGTCGTTTCGGAGGGCGATCAGCGCTTGCCGAAGATGGCGTCGAGCACCTTGGTGAAGAAGCCCTTCGGCTCGGCCGGCTGGCTGGCCGCGGGCTTCGGAGCCGACGCCGCGGCCGGAGCCGGGCTGGCGGCGGGCTGCGGCGCGGCGGCGGGAGCGGCGGGTTTCGGCGCGGTCGCGGCCTTGGGCGCAGCGGTCGCCGCGGGCTTCGCAGAAGCCGACTTCGCCGGCGCGGCCCTGGTGGACGACGCCTTCGGAGCGGCGGCCTTGGGCGCGGCGGCCTGCGAAGCCGTCGCCTTCGGGGCCGCGGCCTTCGGCGCCGCCGACTTCGCTGCGGTCGACTTGCCGGCGGCGGTCTTCGCGGTGGTCTTCGCGGCCGGCGCCTTGGCCGGGGTGGACACCGTGGTCTTCGCCTTCGGGGCCGCGGCCGCCTTCGGAGCCGCAGACCTGGCCGGAGCTTTCGCCGCCGCCGTCTTCGCCGCCGGCGCGTTCACCGGCGCCCTGGCGGCGGTTGATTTCGCCGCGGCGCTCGACTTCGCCGCCGCTTTCGGCTTGGAAGCGGCGGACGCCGCCTTCGGCGCGGCAGTGCTCGACCTGGATGGTGTCTTGGCCATGTGTTCCCCGATCCCCCGGATGGTGCGTTTGCTGGCGACAGGGCGCACGCCAGCGCCTGCCTCGACTCGCGATCATAGCGGCGTTTGAGAAATGTCCGAGTACGCTGTTCAGAACATCGCGCGCGGCGACCGCCGCATCGCCGAAGCCGCCGCCGCCGCGCTCGACGCCGATCCGTTGCTGGAAGGCGCCACCTACTCCATCCTCGAGGAGGACGAGGACCGCGGGATCTGGCGCATCGACGCCTTTCCGACCACCGACGAGGAGGCCGACGGTGTCGAGGCGCGACTAAAGGCGCACGACGGCCTGACGGTCTCGGTCGAGAAGCTGGCCGACGCCGACTGGCTGGCCATGTCGCTGTCGGGTCTCCCGCCGGTCGAGGCGGGGCGCTTCTTCGTCTACGGCGCGCACGATCAGGGACGGGTGCCGCCGAACCGGGTGAATCTGAAGATCGACGCCGGCGCCGCTTTCGGCACCGGCCACCACGGCACCACCGTGGGCTGCCTGCTGGCCTTCGACGAACTGCTGAAGCGCGAGCGTTTCGAGCGGGTGCTGGACGTCGGCTGCGGCACGGGCGTGCTGGCCATCGCGGCAGCGAAGACCGGCTCGCGCGTGGCCGTCGGCACCGACATCGACGCTCCCTCGGTGCGCATCGCCAACGAGAACGCGGCGCTGAACCAGGCCAGGGCGCGCTTCGTCCACGCCTCGGGCCTCAACGACCGCAAGGTGCGCGGGGAGGGGCCCTACGACCTCGTCTTCGCCAACATCCTCGCCCCGCCGTTGGTGGCCCTGGCGCAGGACATCAAGGAGGCGCTGAAGCTGGAGGGCGTCGCCATCCTCTCGGGCCTGCTGCGGACCCAGGAGCGGCGGGTCACGGCCGCCTATCTGTCGCGCGGCTTCGTGCTGGAGCGCCGCATCCACCGAGACGCGTGGAGCGCGCTGGTGCTGCGCAGGAAGGGTTAACGGCGGAACGAGGCGCGAGCGGGGCCGTTCGGAACGGGCAACCGGAGGACCGACCCCGTGACCTACACCGATCCCCTCGATCCGCGTCGCCCCGCGCCGGGCGACCCCGTCGTCACCGAGACCGTGGTGACCCGCCCCGGCGTCACCGAGACCGTCACCACGACCGGCCCGGCCGTGACCGAGTCGGTCGAGACGGTGGTGGTGCGCGAGTCCAACACCGGCTGGTGGATCGCCGGCATCCTCGGCGGACTGGTCCTGCTGGCGGTGCTGTGGATTCTTTTCGCCCGCGGCGCCCAGCCCGAGACCGACGCCGCCCTGCTGGAGGCGCAGCTGGACGCCGCCGCCGCACAGGCCCAGGCCGAGCAGGCGCTGGTCGCCGGACAGGTGGCGGGCGCGCAGGCGAGCATCGACATGGCGCGCGCGGACGCCGCCCGGGCGCAGGCGGAGGCTTCGCGCGCCGCCGCCGAGGCCCGCGCCGCCGAAGCCCGGGCGCAGACGCCGGTCATCGTCGAAACGCCGGCTGCGGCGCCCGCGCCCGCGCCGGGGACCGCGGTGGTGTCGCCGACGGCGCCCCAGTAACGAGCCCTACTGGCTCTCGACTTCGGAGATGTGCAGACGGGCGGCCTGCAGCGCGCCGCTGCCATAGGTGCCGACCCAGATGTCGTACTGGCCGGACCGGGGCGAATTGAAGCGGAGCGATGGATTCAGTCCGTTCACGCCGCCGTCGTCGTCGCAGTACCACGAGCCGTCGGGCCCGTTGACGACGAGGGTGGTGTCGCTGGACGACGCGACCGACAGGATCAGCGGGTATTCCCCCGCCTGATAGTCAAGGCGCACGTCAGGCGCGGCGGCGATGTAGCCGCTGCAGGCCGAGGACACGTTGGTCGCCGGAATGCCGCCGCCAGACTGGAGCGAGATCACCCGCGGATCGGGTTCGAAGCCGGCGGACAACCTGACCGTTCCATAGCTTGGCGCGGCGCTGTAGTCCGGCATCCCGCCGTTGCTCTGGTCGATCGATGCGCAGGCGACCAGCGCCGTCGTCGCCCCGGCGATGCCGATCGCCCGAAACAGATTGTGCATGCGAAACCCCTTCCCTTGGTGGAGAGGCGACGCTGGCATAGGCTCGCCGGCGCGGCGAGTGCCGAAACCTGATGGACGAATTGGATGGCGATGCCAGAGACCCGCAACGAGATCTGGTTCTACCATCTGGAGCGTTCCGAGCTCCGCGACGTCCTGCCGGGCCTGCTCGAGAAGACGCGCGAGCGAGGCTGGCGGGCGCTGGTGCGCGTGAACAGCGCCGGTTTGCTGGACGAACTGGATGAGCGGCTCTGGACCTGGCGCGACGAGGCGTTTCTGGCCCACGGTCGGGCGACGGAGCCCCACGCCGGACGGCAGCCGATCCTTCTGAGCCAGTCCGGGGAGAACCTGAACGGCGCTCAGGCGCTGTTCATCGTGGACGACGCAGAGCTTGGCGATACGGAGAGCTACGAACGATGCTTCATCATCTTCGACGGGCGGGACGAGACATCCCTGACGGCCGCCCGGGAACGGTGGAAGGTGCTGAAGCAGGGCGGGGCGAACCTCGCCTACTGGCGGCAGTCGCCGGAGGGACGCTGGGAAAAGGCGGCCTGATCGGCCTCGTCGCGCTGGCGGGTTGCGCCAGCCCCGCCTCGGACGCGCCGGCGCCGCGCGCCGTGGAGCGGGCGCAGGTCAGCGTCGCGCCGGTGGGCAGCCGGGTGCCGCAGGATTCGACCACGGACCTGTGCCGAGCGGGCGAGCTGCAGTGGCTGGTCGGGAAACCGAAGGCCGACATTCCCGTTCCGGTGGACGTGGTGAACCGCCGCGTCACCTGCACGACCTGTCCGGTGACCGAGGATTTCGTCCCGCACCGGCTGAACATCTTCTTCAACGCGCAGACCGAGATCGTCGAACAGGTCCGCTGCGGATGAAACGCGAGGGAGCGACCTCATGAGAACCCTGATGCTGAGTCTGGCCGTCGCCGGTCTGGCGGCCGGCTGCGCCGCCCCGGTCGATCCCGGGCCCGGCGCTCCGCCGGACGGAGCGCCGACGCAATGCCGGGCCGACCAGTACCGCTATCTGATCGGCCGCAACCGCTCCGAAATTCCCCCGACGCCCGCCGGGCGCACGTGGCGGGTCGCCTGCACCACCTGTCCGGTGACGATGGACTACAATCCGAACCGTCTGAACATCTTCTATGACGAGGCGACCGGCGTGATCCGCCGTGTCGAGTGCGGATGACAGGCTGGACGATCCCGGCGGCGGGGGCGCTGCTTCTGGCGGCCTGCGCGCCCGCGCCGGCGGCCGATCCCGGGACCGGCCCGACCGGGGGGGCGGAGCGCTGCGACGCCGCCGGCACCCGCTCGCTGATCGGGACGCACGTCGGTGCGGTCACCTTCCCGCAGGGCGCCAATGTGCGCATCGTCTGCACCACCTGTCCCACGACCCGCGATTACCGGCCCGACCGGCTGAACGTTCGCTTCGATCAGGCGACGGGCATCATCAGGAGCGTCGATTGCGGCTGATCGCTACCCTGTCTCTCGCCCTGACGGCCGCCCTGGCGACGGCCTGCGGCGAGCCTGTCGCGCCGGAGAGCCCCGAACCGGCGCAGGCGCCCGCCGCGCCTGCGCCACCCGCGACGGCCCCGCGCGACGGTTGCGGGGCGGCCGAGCGACAGGACTGGGTCGGTCGGGGCAGGGCCGACCTGCCCGCCGCGCCGGAGGGTGCGACCTGGCGTATTTACGAGACCGGGCAGCCGGTCACCCAGGACCTGCGCCCGGACCGGCTGAACATCGAGATCGATCCGGACAGCCAGAGGGTGGTTCGGCTCAGCTGCGGCTGACGCTCAGCCCCGCGCCTTGGCCTCGCGGATGGCGCGATCGATGTCCGCCGGCTGGATGCTGGGGCTGGCGCGGCCGTTGACGAAGAAGGTCGGGGTGCCGACCAGGCCCAGGGTCTGGGCGGCGGCCTGGATATCGGTCAGGTGGCGGGCGACCTCGACGCCCTGCATCGCCGCCTCCGCCTCGGGCCGCGAGACGTCGTTGGCGGCGAGGATGCGGTCGACGGCCTCCGGATCGAGGGCCGGCTCGGCCATCAGGTCGCGGAACACCGGGAGATACTTGCCTTGGCGGTGGGCCGCATTGGCCGCGCGGGCGGCGTAGTGGGAGGTCACCTCCGTCCCCCGGTCGAGGATCGGCCAGTCCTTGAAGACGAAGCGGACGTCCGGGTGGGCCTCCATCAGGCGCAACACCTCGGGGGCGGTGGCCTTGCAGCCCGGGCAGCGGAAGTCGAAGAACTCGATCACCGTCACCCTCGCGTCGGCCGGGCCGAAGGCGGGATCGTCGGCGTCGACGGCGAGCAGGCCGGGATTGGCGGCGGCGCGCTGGTTGATGGCGTCGGCCAGCGCGTTGTCCTGGTTGGCCTGCAGGGCCGTACTCATCTCCTGCAGAATCTCCGGATGTTCCAGCAGGTAGGCGCGGACCTTGCCGTCGAAGGAGCCGCCGCCGCCGAGGTAGGGCGCGACGGCGAGGACAAGGGCCAGCGCGGACATGGCCACCGCCGCCGCGGCGCCGCGTTCGGCGGTGAACAGGCGTCGCGCGGGCGGTGGCGTCGTTTCAGGCGCTTCGGTCATGCGGTCGGTGGTGTCCTGGTTCAGCCGGCGGCGGGCACGACGGCGGGCCGGTTCCGGCTGTTGCGACGGTCGAGGGCGTCGACGTCGTCCTGGGTGGCGCCGGAGGCGAAGACGATGTCCATGGCGCGGGTGTACTCGGCGGTGCCCGGCTGCAGCATGTCCCGGGCACGGAGCGCGAACTGGGTGGCCTGATCCTTCGCGCCCATGGCGAAGTACATCTCGGCGGAGGCGAGGCGGGCCTCGCCCTCCTTGCCCTGGCTGGCGTAGGCTTGGGACAGCAGCCGCCAGGCCATGGTGTTTTCGCGCTCCAGGGCGGCCGACCGTTTCAGGTGCTCGATCGCGGCCTCGAGCCGGGCCGGCTCCTGGGTCTCGATCATGGCGTGGGCCAGGTTGATGCGCAGCAGGGGCGCCTCGGGCATCAGGTCGACGGATTTCTGGTGGGCCCCGATCGCCTCGCCCGGCCGCCCTTCCTCGAACAGGATCTGCCCGCGCAGCTCCCAGAAGAAGGCGTTCTCCGGTTGCTCCTCCAGCAGGGCGTCGACCGCCGCGAGGGCGCGTTCGGTCTGGCCGTCCCGGTACCAGGCGATGGCCCGGGCGTAGCGGCCGGGAAGGGAGGCGTCGCTCTCGGGCCAGGTCCGCAGGGTGGTGTTCGGCGGGTCCATGAAGGCGTGGATCTTGGCCAGCACCAACGCGTGCTGGGCCATCCGCTCGGGGCTGTCCGTCTTGCCGTAGTTCGACTGCTCGGCGACGAAGCGGCGCAGGTTCTCGATGCGCTGCGACGACAGCGGGTGGCTGCGGAAATAGGGGTAGCGGCGGGCGTCGGAGAACACCTCCTGCGAGCGGAAATTCTCGAAGAAGGAGACGAGGCCCCGGCCGGACTCGCCGGCCTGCTGGAGGGCGCGGGCCCCGGTGTTGTCGGCCTCGCCTTCCTGATGGGTCATGTAGCGCAGGGCGCTGAGGGTGCCGAAATACTGGCTGTTGCCCAGCAGCACCGCGCCGGCCTGGGGCGCGCCGGCCGCGATGGCCAGGGCGCCGAGGGCCATGGTCATGAGCATCGGCTGCATGCCGGCGCCCTGGGCCCCGTCCCGCAGGGTGTGGCGATTCTTGATATGCCCGGCCTCGTGAGCCAGTACGCCGAGTAGTTCGTTGGCGGTTCGGGTCTTCAGGATCAGGCCGGTGTTCACGCCCATGATCCGACCACGCGTGGCGAAGGCGTTCAGATCGTTCTCGTTGATCAGCAGGATCTCGACCTCGGTCGGCTCCAGCCCCATGGCGACGAGGACCGGGTCGGCCCACTCATGAATGATGCCCTCGATCTCGGTGTCGCGGATCGCGCTCTGGGCCGAGGCGGGCGAGGCCGCCGCCAGCACAAGGCCCATGGCGGCGACGACGCCCGTTGCGCGGAAGGCGGTGCGGGAC
>JANJTI010000268.1 GCA_024711185.1 Brevundimonas sp.
CACCGGCCTGTTCATGGTCGGCGGCGGTGTGCCCAAGAACTTTGCCCAGGACACCGTGGTCTGCGCCGAAATCCTGGGCGTCGAGGCCGAGATGCACCGCTATGCGGTCCAGATCACGGTCGCCGATGTGCGCGACGGGGCCTGTTCATCCTCGACGCTCAAGGAGGCCGCCAGCTGGGGCAAGGTCCAGACCACCCATGAGCAGATGGTTTATGCCGAGGCCACGACCGTGGTGCCGCTGATCGGTTCGGACGCCTGGCATCGCGGCGCGTGGAAAGCCCGCGAGCCGCGGCGCTGGCAGAAGCTGTTCGAAAAGCAGGGCTGAAAGCGGGGCCGGGAGATATCTCCCGGCCCCTTCTTCACGCGCGGAACCGGGCGCAGCGCCGACCGCTTTCTCCCGCGAAGGAGAACCGCAGCCATGATGCAGCAATCGTCGCAGACCGGGGACGCCCGCGAGGCCGAGGACATGGGCGAGAAGCCCGATCTGGGCCGCACGCCCGACGCCCTCACCGAAGCCCTGTCGGGCAGCGACCAGGGCTCCGACACGCGCGCCGGCTCGCTCCGCGGCGGCTCGGCCTCCGGTTCCGAGGCCGACCCCGACCAGGACGCCATCAATGAATCCCTGGCCACCGAAGGGATGGCGGGCGGGTTCCAGGGGCCCCAGGGGGATCCGGCCGAGGGCAAGACCACGGTCAACGACCGCCCCGCCAATGCGCCCGGGGACGAGGCGGACGCCCCCACGGGCTGATCCGGCCACGGGCGCCGCCTTGCCGCCGCCGCATGCTTGCGCCACGGTGAAGCCAACAACGACAGTCTCTTCGAGGACGACAACGGGATGAAGCGCTTGCTTGCGGCCGCCGGTCTATCGGCGGCCCTGGTCACGACCGGGTGCAGCCAGTCGGACGACGCGGGCCCGCCGGCGGCGACGGACAGTGCGGCCGGCGTCGTCGCGGAAGCCTCGACCGGTGGGGCGACCGCCGGGGTCGACGGCCCTGCGGCCCCCACGGGCGCTACTGGGACTCCGGCAGGAGCGCCCGCCGCCGCGGGCGCCCCTGCGTTCGCTGTGATCTACCCCGGCGGGGTCCCCAAGGGCGAACCTGTCTCGGCCCGGGGTCCCGCCGGCCCCGGCGGCACGCTCGAGTTCACCACCGAGGCGAGTCCGGACGAGGTCATCGCCTTCTACCGCCAGCGGGCGGAAGCGGCGGGCCTGAAGGCCATCACGAGTCTGAATCGGGACGGCGCGCGCGGCTACGCCGCCGGTGACGGCGCCGACGGACGGGGTCAGATGCTCAACGTGGTGGCCACCCCCGTCGAGAACGGCCCCACCGACGTCCTGCTGATGTGGTCCAGCGGGCGGTGATCCGGCGGGCGGCCGTCGCGGCCGTCGCCGCCCTGCTGGCCGGGTGCGCCGCCGCGGGCGGCGCGGCTGGGCCTGCGACCGCCCCCGGGGGGTACCTCTCCCCGGCCGCGCTGGAGGCGTTGACGGTGGCTCCCGCGGCGGATCCCGACCTGGACGGACTCGCCGGGCTTCCGCCCGTCGCTCCGGGTTCCGACCGGTGGTGGATGGCGACCGCGCATGCGGAGCTGCGGCCGCCGTGGGCGCCCCAGCATTTCGACTGCGTGCTGCACACCCGTCTGGCCGACCGGCCGCGCCCCGCCCTCGCGCGCGTCATGGGCCGGCTGACAGCCGACGTCACCGCCCTCGCCCGCCAGCGCCCCTCCACAGGCGGCGTCGCGGGGGTCCGTCCCTTCGAGGCGACCCTCGGCCTGGAGCCCTGTGAACGCCTCCCGGCCGCCGGCCGGACCAACGGCGCATCCCCGGCGACGGGGGCGGTGCTGGCCGGGGCGTACGGAGAAATGTTCGCCGCCCTTGTTCCGGAGGCCGCGGGCGAGGTTCGCCGGACAGCCAGGGAGATCGGCTGGAGCCGGGCGGTGTGCCGCATGAACTGGCCGGCCGAAGTCGAAGCGGGGCTGGATACGGGCGCTCGGCTTTTCGCGGCGGCGGCGGCGCAGCCGGACTTCGCTCCCGAACTCGAGGGGGCCCGGGTCGAAGTCGCCGCGGCTCGCGCCGAAGGCCTGTCAAGCGCCGCCTGCGCGGCCGAGCGTCGGGCCCTGCGCCAGTGGAGCGCGCCGGCGGCCGCCTCGTCCTAGGCGGGACGGGGCCCGACGAGGGAGCCGTAGAGGTCGGTGCGGCGATCCCGGAAGAAGCCCCAGGCGGCGCGGTGGCGGTCGATGTAGTCAAGGTCGAAGGTGTGGACCAGCACGCCCTCCTCGTCCCGCCCCAGCGCCTCGACCAGATCGCCGCGGTGGTCGGCGATGAAGGAGGAGCCGTAGAAGACCTGCCCCACCTCGGTGGCGTGTTCGGCCCCGGTGCGGTTGGCGCCGACGACCGGCACGACGTTCGACACGGCGTGGCCCTGCATGGCGCGCCGCCACGGATCGGCGGTGTCCAGCTCCTTGTCGTGCGGCTCCGAGCCGATGGCGGTCGGATACATCAGCACCTCGGCGCCCTGCAGCATCATGGCGCGGGCGGTCTCGGGGTACCACTGATCCCAGCAGATGCCGACGCCGACGCGGCCGTGGCGGGTGTTCCAGACCCTGAAGCCGGTATCGCCCGGCCGGAAATAGTACTTCTCCTGATAGCCCGGACCGTCGGGAATATGGCTCTTGCGATAGACCCCCATGGCCGAGCCGTCGGCGTCCAGCATGACCATGCTGTTGAAGTAGTGCGGCCCCTCGCGCTCGAAGATGGACACCGGAACGGCCACGCCCAGCTCAGCCGCCACGGGCTGCAGGGCGGTCACGCAGGGGTGCTCGCGCCACGGGTACGCCGTGCCGAACCACTTCTCCTCCTGGGAGACGCAGAAGTAGGGCCCCTGGAACAGCTCGGACGGCAGGATCACCTGCGCGCCGCGGCCCGCAGCCTCGCGGACGAGCGCGATGGTCTTGTCGATGTTCGCCTGCATGTCCTCGCCGTAGGAGGTCTGGATGGCGGCGACCGAGAGGGTGCGGGGCATCAGGCCGGCTCCTGCTGGGAGATGCAGTGGAAGGATCCGCCCCCGGAAAGGATGGCGAGCGAGGGGAGCGGGATGATCTCGCGGTCCGGGAAGACGGTGGCGAGGCCTTCGCAGGTGAGGCGGGCGGCCGTTTCGTCGCCGTAGGTCGGGACGATGACAGCGCCGTTGGCGATGAGGAAGTTCATATGGCTGGCGGGGATCGGCCGTTCGTCCTCGTCGCCGACGAACCCCGGCGACGGCAGCCGCAGCACCTTGATCGGCCGCCCTTCGGCGTCCGTCATCTGCGACAGGTCGCGGGCCACGGCATCGTAGACCTCGTCGTTGGGATCGCCCCGGCCCCAGGCGACGGGACAGGCCACCACCCCGGGGGCGACGAAGCGCGCGAGGTTGTCCACGTGGCCGTCGGTGTGGTCGTTGAGCAGGCCGTCGCCGAGCCAGAGCACCTTGCGGGCCGCCAGGGCTTCGCCCAGCGCCGCCTCGGCGGCCGCCTCGGTCCAGCCGGCGTTGCGGTTGGGGTTCAGCAGGCACTGGCGCGTGGTGAGGATGGTCCCCTCCCCGTCGTGGTCCAGCGCCCCGCCCTCGAGAACGAAGTCGTGGCGGTCCAGCGGGGTGGCCGAGGCCGCCCCGATCTGGTCGGCCACCGTGTCGTCGTGCTCGAGCTCGTACTTGCCGCCCCAGCCGTTGAAGCGGAACGCGGCGCCCCGGACGGAGCCCTCGCCGAAGATCGGACCGGTGTCGCGCAGCCAGATGTCGCCAAACCGGCCGTCGACCACCTCGACGTTCTCCACACTGGCGAAGCGGGATCGGGCGGCCGCCAAAGCCCCGGGCTTGCCGACCATCAGCTTCACCCGTTCGCGGCCGGGGCCGGCGAGGGCGCGGACGAGGGCCTCGACTTCGGCCTGGGCCGGATCGAGGTTCTGCTCCCACAGTTCGTCGTGGCTGGGCCAGCCGACCCACATCGCCCGGTGCGGCGACCATTCGGCGGGAACGAAGCGGCTGGTCATGGGGGGAGACATCCTCGTCGACGCGGGCGAGCCGGGCCAGATAGGCGCACGCGGCCCCGACTTCAATGTCCTCCGGGGCGGCCAGGCTCCGGCAGGGCGCACAGGAAAAGGGGCGGCCCGTCGCCGGACCGCCCCCTCAGTCTGGACTGCGTGGGACCTTAGAAGGCCATCCGCAGGGTGCCGACGATCGTGCGCGGGGCGCCGATCTGGGCGAACGGGCGGCTGTAGCCCAGTTGGCCCGGCGTCGCCGACGAACGGGTGCCGAGGCCGCCGTAGTACTTCTCGTCGAACAGGTTGGTGACGTTCAGCTGGAAGAAGGTGCCCTCGTAGCCCAGCGGCGCGAAGTCGATGCGGGCGTCGGCGTCGACCACGGTGAAGGCGTCGTCCTTCAGGTCGTTGACGTCGGTGATCCAGCGCTCGCCCGTGTGCTTGGCCTGAAGGCCGGCCGAGAACATGTCGTTGAACTCGTAGTTCGCCCGGAAGGCGAACATCATGTCCGGGGTCTCCACCAGTTCCTTGCCGGCGGTCGGCAGACGGGCGCCAGCGGCGTTGAACACGTAGTCGTCCTGGAGTTCGCCGCGCAGGAACGAGGCCGAAGCGTAGAGGCTCAGGGCCTCGATCGGCGACCAGCCCACCGAGCCTTCCAGACCGCGCAGCTCGACCGAGCCCACGTTCCGGTCGACGAAGGTGTCCAGAACCTCGTCATAGGTGTTGACGATGCGGTTGTCGTAGTTGGTCATGAAGGCCGCGACCTGGGCCACCAGCGTCGGCGCCGTGAAGCGGTAGCCGACGTCGAAGGTCTGGGTCGATTCCGGCTGCACGGTCGGGTTGCCGATCGAGCCGTCCGCCAGACGCCGCACGGTGTACAGGCTGTCCGTGCGCGGCGCCGAGAGGTTCTCGGCATAGCTGGCGTAGACCGAGTGGCCGTCGCCGAAGCGGTAGGTGGCGCCGACGTTGGGCAGAACGTCGTCGTACTTCAGGGTGCGCGAGTAGGGGGTGATATACTGGGTCGTGCCGCGTCCCGCGAAGGTCACGTTGCCGTTGGCCAGCGGCGCGTTCGGCACCTCGGTGGTGCAGAGCACGTTCGACGACGCGTTCTGCGAGTAGCAGAACTGGTTCAGCTCACGCTCGAAGAACGGCGCGCGGACGCCGAGCGACACCGTCAGGGCGTCGTCCATGAACTGGCCGCGATACTCGAACGAGAACTGGTTCAGCGTCGCGTACGACAGGCGGTCGCGGGACTGCAGGTTGTAGCCGTCCAGGTTGATGACCCGGTTGGCCTCGTCGTTGCGGCCGCCGAACCAGTCACGGAAGCGGGGGTTCGACGGGTTCTCGAAGTTGACGAAGCCGTACTGGCCGTACTGGCGGTGACGACCCCAGTCCCACGCATAGGCGGCGCGCAGGCGATGGTCGTCGCTCAGATCCCAGATCAGCGAGGTGTTGACGCCGTACCGGTGGGTGTTGGTGTTCGACGGCGTCATGACGCGGACGCGGTCAAGCGTGTCGCCGTCGCCGTTCAGGTCGACGCCGCCCGTGGTCTTGGTGCCGCGCAGCAGACGATCGGTCTCGGAGAGAACCGTCTGTTGGGTGCCGCCGTTGGCGAGGGTGTACTGGAACGACGGGTCGAAGGTGAACACCACGCCGTCGGCGAGGGTGAAGCGCGAGTTGCCGCGGATGTTGCCGGTGTTCGAGGGGTTGATGCGCAGGCCGTAGAAGTTCGAGCCGTTGACGTCGTTGTCGGCCACGCCGGTGCGGAAGGTCGGAGCGGTGTAGGTGGTGTCGAAATCGACTTCCCACCCGCGCGGGTCGTCGACGACCTGGTCGTTGCAGACCACGGTCCGGGCGACGTCGCAGAAGCCGGTCGCGGTGCGCAGGTTCGGGCCGTTGTAGTTGTTGTTGCGGTTCTCGTTGTAGTGACCCGACAGGGCGACGAAGTCGCCATTGTCGCCGAGCGGCTGATAGATCCGGGCGTTCCACTGGTCCTTGCGGATCTCGCCGAGGCCCTTGAACTTGTCGTAGTCGGTGCCCGAGTAGGAGAACCAGGCCGAGGTCCCCATCGGCCCGAACTCGCCGGTGTCGATCAGGAACATGAAGCGCTGGTAGTCGAAGCTGCCGAACGAGGCTTGGCCCCAGCCGCCGAACTCGCGGGCCGGACGGCGGGTCACGTAGTTGATGGTGCCGCCGGTGGCCGAGGCGGTCGGGCTGTCGACGTCGGTCGTGCCGGTGTTGACCGAGGCGCGCTCGATCAGTTCCGGATCCATCTGCTGGTTGGTGTAGGTGGCGTAGTTGCCGGTGTCGTTGAGCGGGATGCCGTCGAAGGTCAGCGACACGCGGTTGCCGTCGAAGCCGCGCAGGCGAATGCTGCCGCCCGAGGAGCCATAGGGGTCGGCGTTGGTGAAGCTGAGACCCGGGGTCAGGTTCAGGGTCTGGAGGATGGTCTGGCCGGGGGTCTGCGTGGCGATGAACTCCTGGTTCACCGTATTGCGGGTCTTGGCCACGGTTTCGGCGACGGCCAGGCCGTCGATGTTGCGCGGACCGCGCGCGCCGGTGACCACCACCTCGCCGAGGCGGGTGGCTTCGGTGGCCTCGGTGCCGGTCGACTGGGCCGAGGCGGCGCCGGCGGCCATCAGGCCGGTGAAGAGGGCGGTGGTCGCCCAGAACACGCGTTTGCGGCTCGTCATTGAGATCTGTCCCCGATGGTTTGGGCGAAAGCGCCCGCCGGCCGGCGGCGGCCGGTCGAAATCACGCCCCCTCTAGGCGCGCCTTCGGAAAGTGGGACGACAGTGTTGTGACAGTGGCGTGACAGCCGGACCGGGTGTCGTGCGCGCCACACCTCGTGGCTGTGGATGACCCTGAAGAGCTGTGGGCCCGCGAAAAACAAAACCGCCGGTCCCTTTCGGGACCGGCGGCAGTGTTGCGGCCGTATCGACCTTCCGGGTTTAGCGGAAGTTGATGTCGATGGTGGCGCGGCGGTTGAGCGGCTCGCGCACGCCGTCGGCGGTCGGACG
>JANJTI010000310.1 GCA_024711185.1 Brevundimonas sp.
CGTCGTCGGCGTCGAGCGCGTCGCCTTCGTCCATATAGTCCGCCACCTCGCCGGCGGCCGGCGGCGCGAGGGTGGACTCGGCCACGTCCGGCGCAGCGTAGCTGCGCGGCTCCGGCCGACGAGCTTCCCCACCGGCGGAGGTCTGGTCTCCGGGGCCGACGGGATCGGTGGCGGCGTTCTGGGCCGTGGCCTTCGAGGAATGAACGTTCTGGTGCGGCATGGTGGGCTCCTTGCGGGATGTCGACGGGAAAACCCGTCCGCGCGCGGGCCGTTCCGGATCGGCGTTACCGGTCGAGGCTGGCGTAGAAGCGTTCGTAGCGGGCTGGGTCGGTCCCGTTGCTGGTCTCAACAAGGCGCGCCGCCACGTAGCCGGAGACGAGCACCGAGCCGAGCATGCAGGCCAGAACGACGATCAGGTCCCGATCCGGCCGCTTGTCCCGTTCCCGTCCCGTCGCCATGCGTCGAACTCCGCTCGCGGCGCAGCCGCCAACGCGCCCGTAACCACGCGCTTGCCGCGGGAGTTCCCGCTCGTCGCTTCCGCAATGTCCGGGGTGGGTGGGGGAAGGCGATGGTACGTCCCCTGGGACTCGAACCCAGGACCCCCTGATTAAAAGTCAGGTGCTCTAACCAGCTGAGCTAGGGACGCACGTCGCGCGCCGGCCAAGGCGGGCCGGCGACGCGCCTTCTCCGACAGGACGCCCTCGGGGTCAAGCCGGCGGCTCGACCGCATCGAACGGAGCCGTTAGGCAGGAGGCATGAAACCTCTCGCCGGCGTTCGCATCCTCGAGTTCGACGGCCTCGGTCCCGTGACCTTCGCCGGTATGTGGCTGGCGGACATGGGGGCGGAAGTGCTCCGCCTGACCCGCAGCGCCGCGGCCGGGGCGCCGGTCTTCGCCGACGTCGGCGGCGAGGTGCTGCACCGGGGACGACCGGCGGTCGAGGTGAACCTGAAGGACCCGCACGACCACGCTCGCGTGCTCGAGCTCGTCGCCGCCGCCGACGCGGTGGTCGAGGGATTCAGGCCCGGGGTGATGGAGCGTCTCGGTCTCGGGCCCGCCGAGATGCAGGCGCGCAATCCCCGGCTGGTCTACGGCCGCGTCACGGGCTGGGGCCAGTCCGGGCCGCTGGCGCAGTCCGTCGGCCATGACCTCAACTACATCGCCCTGTCGGGCGTCCTGCACCCGATAGGCGAGCCCGACCGGCCGCCGCGGCCGCCGCTGAACCTCGTCGGCGACTATGGCGGCGGCGCGATGTTCCTCGTCGCCGGTGTGCTGGCCGCCCTGCTCGAGACGCGGACCACCGGCCGCGGACGGGTGATCGACGCCGCCATGACCGACGGCTCGGCCCTGCTGACCAGCCTGTTCCACGCCTTCCGCGCCCGCGGCCTCTGGTCCGACCAGCGCGGAGCCAATCTGCTGGACGGCGGCGCGCCCTTCTACCGGTGCTACGCCTGCCGGGACGGCGGCTTCGTGGCGGTGGGGGCGCTGGAGCCGCAGTTCTACGCCGCCTTGCTCGCAGGCCTGGGGATCCCGGCGGACGAGGCGCCCCAGTTCGACATCGCGGGGTGGCCGGCGCTGCACGGGCGGTTCGCGGCGATGTTCGCCACACGCGACCGCGACTCCTGGGCGGAGCATTTCGCCGGGACCGACGCCTGCGTCACCCCGGTGCTGACGCTGGCCGAGGCGCCGTCCCATCCCCACAACGCCGCACGCGGCGCCTTCGTGGAAGCCGGCGTGCTCCAGCCCGCGCCCGCGCCGCGTTTCGACGGCGCGCCGCCGGAACCGGTCATCCGGCCGGAGCCGCTCGATCTCGCCGCCGCCCTGGCGACCTGGACCTGATCAGGCCACGGCGCTCGCCCGGGCCTCGACCTCGCGTCGGCACGCCCCGGCCAGGGTCGCGGCCAGCAGGGTCGGGTCGATGGGCTTGGTCAGGAAGGCGTGCACGCCCACCGCGTCCCAGGCGGCCTTGTGGGTGTCCAGCGCATTGGCGGTCAGCGCGATGATCGGCGTGGCGGCGTTCATGCCCTCGTGGCGAAGTCGTCGCGACGCCTCCAGGCCGTCCATGACCGGCATCTGCATGTCCATCAGCACGGCGTCGAAGCGCTCCACCCGCGCCGCCTCTACCGCCTCGGCCCCGTTGGCGACGAGGGTCAGGCGGCAGCCGTGCGGCTCCAGCAGCAGGGCGAGGATCCGTCGGTTCACCTCGTGGTCGTCGGCCGCGAGGATGGCGCGGCCCGCGAGGGCCCCCGCGTCCTCGTCGGCGGCCGGCGACGCGCTCGCATCCTCGGCGGCGATCTCCACCGGCAGGGTCAGGGTGAAGGTCGAACCCTGGCCCTCGCGGCTTTCGACGGACAGCGCCCCGCCCATGATCTCGGCCAGCTTGCGGCTGATCGACAGGCCCAGCCCTGTGCCCCCGTAGCGCCGGGTGGTGCCGGCGTCCGCCTGCTCGAAACTGTTGAACATGTGCGGCAGGCGTTCGGCGGGAATCCCGCAGCCGGTGTCGGCCACCGCCACCGAGAGACGCGCGCCGTCCCAGTGCGCGCGGACACGGATCTCGCCCTCGCTGGTGAACTTCACCGCATTGGACATCAGGTTGAACAGGATCTGCTGGAACCGCAGCGGGTCTGTCCGCACGGCGACGGGGGCGTCCTCGTCGATCTCCATCGTCAGGCGCACGCCCATCGCCGCGGCTCGGGGCTCCCACAGCCGGCAGAGCGCCGTGAGCCGTTCCCGCACATTCATGGCCGCGCTCTCCAGCTCCATCTTCCCCGCCTCGATCTTGGAGAAGTCGAGCACGTCGTTGAGCAGGCCCATCAGCACGTCGCCGGCGTCGGTCAGCATGGCCACATGTTCGCGCTGCGCTTCGTCGAGCCGGGTCCGCCGCAGCAGATTCGCGGCCGAGATCACCGCATTCATCGGCGTGCGGATCTCATGGCTGATCACGGCCAGGAAGTCGGACTTGGCGGCGCTCGCCACCTCGGCGCGGTGCTGGGCGTCGCGCGCCTCGTCCCTCGCCGACTGCAGCTCTTCGGTGGTCGACGTGCTCTGCCTCACCGCCACCACGAGGTGGCTCATATAGAGAAGGCAACCGATGGTGATGAGCAGCTCGTGCCAACGGCCGCTGGCGATGGCGCTGATCACCGGCAACCCGAGGAAATAGGCTCCGTGGGTGGCCACCGCCGAGATCAGCACCGGCCGGGCCCGGTGCATGTGCAGGCTGACGTGCAGCAGGCCGCCCGCCACCTGGATGAGGGCGAACACCCGCCCCACTTCCCCGCCGAAAAACCACAGGTAGCCGGCGATGCCCGAGTAGATCGCCACGCAGCCGGCGGTCACGGCGCAGGCGACGGCGATCATGCCCCGCCCAGGTTCGACATCCGGATGCCTCAGGAAGCGCCGGAAGACCACCCAGTCCAGCGCCTGGCTGACGACGACCGCCAGAAACCACACAAGCGGCCAGACGGTCGGGGCCACGAACCATGCCGTGGTTCCGATGAAGGCCGCCAGGGCCATCCGGGTGTTCAGCTCCCGGCGGCGCACCCGCGCGACGAGGGCATAGGCGGTTTCGGTCATTCACAATCTCCGGTTCCGGAGTGTACGCGCGAAAATCGAAAGGATTGGTTGTCACGTGGGCAAGCCGCGGGGGGAGGCTTGACCGGCGGCCCCGCGGGTGATGTTTGCGGCGGGCGCGGGCATGGAACAGCCGGAAATCCTGCGCGTTGGAAGGCCGATCCGGGGGAGCTTCACCGATGAAACGACTTCTCGCCTTCGTCGCCGCGGTCGGCGCTCTGACCGTCGCCGCATGCGACGACCCCTACGAGGCGGAAAACCTCGAGACGGCGCAGCCCCCGCTGGAAGAACCGGTCGCTCCGTCGGCCGAGGACGCGGCGGCGGACGCCGCAGCCGCCGCGGCCGCCGACGCGCCGCCGCCGGTGGACCAGAGCGCCATGCCGGCCGACAAGCGCACCTCGGAACAGTCCGTCCAGCCGGAGAGCGAGACGCTCTTCTACTGACCGATTTCCGGCGCCCGGGAAACGCGACGGTCGGGAGCGTCGTCTGGAACGAGGGCCGTCCGCCCGCTGATCAAGGTTCGAGTTTGACGTCACGCTCCGCCCTGTTTCTGTTCAGCGTGGCGGGGCTCGCCGTCGCCACCGGCGCCGCGGCCGATCCCCGGGCGCAGATTCGTGGCGAAATGGACGCGGAGCTTCGCGCCCAGCTTGAGCGGGCGGTCGGCGAGGTCGACACGCCCCCCTCCAATCGCTTCGAGGCCCGCCGCCGGGCCCGGGGAGCCATGGAGGCCGCCGAGGCCCTGCTTCGTTCGGAGGGCTATTACCAGCCGGTGCTGGAGGATGTGGTCGAGGGCGAGACGACGCCTGTCGCCATCGTGGTGGTCACTCCGGGGCCGCGCTTCGAACTGACGCCACCCGCGATCAACTGGCTCGCCCCGGCCCCGGACCCCGACCTCGCCGCCGAAGTCAGCGCCGGCCTGGAGTTGACGCCCGGAGATCCCGGACGCGCCGCCGATGTCATCGCCGCCGAGGGTCGCATCGTCGCCGGACTCACCCGGCGCGGACACGCCGACGCGCGCGCCGAGCCGCGCCGCGTGGTGGTCGACCACGCCACCTTCACCGTCCAGCCGACCTACAACATCGTGGCGGGACCGCTCGTCCGCCTGAACGGCGTGCGGCTGGAGACCCGGGGTCCCACCCGCCCCAATTGGGTCGCGGGCCTGGCGCCTTGGTCGGAAGGCGAGGTCTACGACCCCGAGGACGTCGCCGAGCTTGAGCGTCGCCTGCTGGAGACCGGCGTCTACGACGGCGTCGGCGTGGCTCTCGCCCCCGCCGAGCAGACCACGCCCGAGGGCCATCGTCCGATCATCGTCACCCTCACCGACCGGCCGCGGCGCATTCTCGAGGCCGGCGCGACATTCTCCACCGCCGAGGGCTCCGGCGTCGACCTGCTCTGGACCTGGCACAACCGCTTCGGACGCGCCGACACCCTGGTCTGGCAGGCCCGTGTCGCCGACATCGACAGCCGGCTCGGCGCTGACCTCAGCCTGCCGCACTGGAGACGGCCGGGGCGCACCCTTCGCCTTTCCGGCGCCCTGCTCAACGAGGACACCGACGCCTACCGGCGCACCGGCCTGTCGCTCGCCGCCGATCTTCGCCAGCGCCTCGGGAAGACCTCATGGTTCAGCTACGGCCTCGGCCTCGACGCCGGCCGCTATGACGAGAATCGGTTCGACCCCGTCACCCAGGCCCCGATCAATTTCGAGCGCGATCTGGTCATCCTGACCGGGCGCGGCAGCGGCTATCTGGACCGCTCGGACGATCCGCTCGACCCGACCACCGGATGGCGTCTCTCGGCTTCGGCTCAACCCACGCTCGTCGGCGGGCAGGGCAGTTCCGCCTTCCTCCGGGCGGAGGGCCAGGCCACCGCCTATCTGCCGTTGCAGGACAATGCGGTCACGGTCCTCGCCGGCCGCGTCCGGCTCGGGTCGATCGTCGGCGGCGAGGAGCTGACCGTTCCTTCGGACCGCCTGTTCTACTCGGGCGGGGGCGGCTCGGTGCGGGGTTACGAATATCAGGGCGTCGGCCCTCGCCTGCCCGACAACACACCGCGTGGCGGCCTTAGCCTGTTCGAGGCTTCCGTGGAGGTACGTCGCGACCTGTGGCGCAACTTCCAGGGCGTCGCCTTCCTCGACGCCGGGGCCATCGGCTTCCAGGAGACCCCGAACTTCAACAACCTGCGCTATGGGGCCGGGGTCGGCGTGCGCTACCGGCTGCCGTTCGGCCCGATCCGCGCCGACGTCGCCTTCCCCATAGATCGCCGTGAGGGCGACGCCGATTTCCAGATCTACGTCAGCATCGGACAGGCGTTTTGACCGACACGCCGCCCCCCGCCGAGCCGACGGACGCTGCGGAGACCCCCGCGGAGGTCAAGGCGAAGCGCACCCTGCTGCAGGCCATCGCCTTCTTCGGCGGCATGGGCCTGGCGATCATCGCCGCCCTGCTCCTCGTCGTCCTGGTCGGCGGCCGGATGTACCTCGTCTCCGACCCCGGTCGCGAGCTGGTCACCACCTTCGTGGCCGGCAAGAAGATCGGCCGCTACGGCCGCATCAACGTCGAGGGGGTCAGGGGCGACCTGTTCGACGACTTCACCATCGACCGCGTCACCGTCACCGACGCGAAGGGAGTCTGGCTCGAGGCGCGTGCCGTTCGCGTCGATTGGGATTGGTGGCCGCTGGTCTTCCGTCGGTTTCACGCCACCGAGGTCGAGGCCGGGGTCGTCCGTCTGATCCGACGGCCGGAGGTCGAGCCGCCCACCGAACCGCCCGGACCCCAGCCATTGTCCGTCGACATCGACCGCTTCGCCGCTGACGTCGAACTGCTCGAGGGGTTCAGCAAGGAGTACGGCCGCTGGAACCTGGCCGGCGAGGCCGACGTCCCCCGCCGGGGCGCCAAGGACGTGCGCGTGCTGGCGCGCAGCAACAGTCGACCCGGCGACTTCCTGCGCCTCGCGGCGACCTTCGGCGGGGACATCGCCGCGACGCGCCTGGACCTCCGCGCCGAGGAGGCGCGTGGCGGCCCGATCGCCGGCGCGCTGGGCTACTCGCCGGATCAGCCGTTCTTCGCCACCGCACTGGTCAACGGCGAGGTGGTCGACGCCGTGGTCCGCACCGGCGACTTCGTCCCGCTGACCGTCAAGGGCCGGTACGGCGACCAGCAGGCGCGCATTTCCGGCTACTTCGACTTCTCCGGTTCGGACCTGCTCGCGCCGTTCGCGGAACGCATCGGCCGCACCGCCCGCTTCGGCTTCGCCACCCTGCCCGACGACGACCGGGACGGACTGCAGGGCGTCGCGTGGCGGCTGATCTCCGACAATCTCAACTCCTCCGCGCGCGGCCTGGTCCGCCTTTCGGATCGCAGCAGCCCCGACGGCATCCGGCTGAACGTCTCCACCCCCTCCCTCAGCCGCCTCGCCGGCCGCCCGGCGGCGGGCCGCGCCGCCTACGCCGGGGTGTTCACCGGGGACGCTGACAACTGGAACCTGCGCGGTTCGGTCGACGTGCTCGAGCTCGACGCCTCCAGCTACCGCGCCGATCGCCTGCGCGGCCCGCTCGGCGTGGCGGTGCGGCGCGGACGCATGAATGTCACCGGCGACCTCTCCGCCACCGGCGGCTCCAGCGCCGGCATCGTCGGCGGGCTGCTCGGCCCGACGCCCCGCCTGCGTTTCGCGGCCCTGCGTCAGGCCAATGGCGCCATCCTGCTGGAGCGCCTCGACCTTCGCGGTCAGGCCCTCGAGGTCGAGGGGACCGGCGGCCGCGGTCTGCTCGGCGGCCTCGGTTTCCGCGGGCGGGCCGAGATCACCGACGCGTCCCGGATCTACGGCAAGGCGGAGGGCGCCTTCGGCGGCCCCGTCGCGGCCTCGATGCCCCGCGCCGGCGGCCCCTGGAGCCTCACCTTCGACGGCAGGGGACGGGGTCTGGCCACCGGTCTGGGCGAACTGGACCGCCTGCTGGGGACCACGCCTCGTCTGCAGCTGACCGGCAACCTGGCCGGCGGTCGTGTGGCGGTCGAACAGGCCCGACTGACCGGCGACCAGGGATCGGCGACGGCGCGCGGACTCGTCGAGGGCGATGGCCGTCTGCGCCTGGCCCTGAGCTGGGACGCGCGCGGCCCCTTCGGCGTCGGCCCGCTGGAGATCGACGGCGCCATGACCGGACAGGGCGCCCTGACCGGCACCCTGGCGCAGCCGCGGGCGGACCTCCGGGCCCGCTTCGCCGAGGTCGCCGCCGGTCCGCTTGACCTGACCGACGCCGACCTGGTCCTGAGCTTCCGCCGGGGCGAGGACGCCTCGGACGGCCGCATCGCGGTCACCGCCGGGTCGAACTACGGCCCGGCGCGGGCCAGCGGCGCCTTCTTCCTTGGCGGCGACCGCATCCGCCTCACGGATGTCGATCTCGACGCCGGCGGGATCGTCGCGCGCGGCGACATCGCCCTGTCGGACCGGGTCCCGTCCAGCGCCGATCTGGTCTTCACCGCCCGGCCGGGCGCCTTCCTCGCCTCGGGCCGGGCGGAGGGCCGCATCCGCCTCACCGAGGGCGCCGGCGACGAGACGGCCATCCTGCAGGTCACCGGACAGGACGTCCGCCTGTCCGGCTCGGGCTACGTCATCCGCCGGCTGGACCTCAACGGCCGCGGCACGCTGCAGCGCCTGCCCTTCACCCTCGTCGCGGACGTCGGCGGCGCCACGCCCGTGTCGTTTGACGGCTCGGGCGTATATTCGCGCGACGGCCCGGCGCAGTCTGTCGTGCTCGAAGGCGCTGGCAGGATCCGGGAAATCGCCTTCAACACCCGTGCGCCCGCCGTCATCGCCCTCGCGGGGGGCGGGCGCGTCGTCCGAGTCGATCTCGCCGTCGGCGGCGGCGTGCTCCTCGGCGAGCTCCGGCAGGACCAACGCGCCGCCATCGTCGAGGCCAATCTCACCAGCGTCCAGCTCGGATCGCTGATGCCCGACATGCGCGGCCGCGTCACCGGCCGGCTGTCGCTGCGCGGCGCCGGCGACGACCTGTCCGGCTCCGCCAATCTCGACTTCGCGGATATCCGCAGCATCGACGCGCCGAACGCCCTCTCGGTCGACGGAACCCTCAACGCCATCCTTGTCAGCGATCGGCTGCGTCTGCAGGCCCGGGCCGCCGACAACGGACAGGTCCAGGCCGAAGCGGACGTGACCTTGCCGGTGGAGGCCTCCGCTGCCCCCTTGCGCCTGGCCGTCGTCCGCACCGGCGAGATGTCGGGCGAGGCCTCGATCCGCGGACAGATCCAGCCGATCTGGGACCTGCTCGCCGGCGGCGAGCGCTCGCTCTCGGGTCAGGTCGACGGGCGGGCGACGATCGCCGGCTCGCTCGCCGCCCCGCGCCTGAACGGCCGGCTTGACCTTCAGCAGGGAACCTTCCGCGACAGCGCCACCGGATTGCGACTGGAGCAGGTCGTGCTGAACAGCCGCTTCGACGACGCGGTCGGCGTGGTCGAGACCTTCCGCGCCGTCGACGGTGCGGGCGGTTCGGTCACGGGCAACGGCCGCCTGGGCCTGACCCAGGGGTCCGGCTCCAGCTTCCAGCTGCTGCTCAACCGCTTCCGCATCATCGACAACGACATCGCGGAGGCCCGCGCCTCGGGCCCCCTGACGGTGACCCGCGCCGCGGACGGCAACATCACCCTCAGCGGCCGCATGGACATCGATGAGGCCCGCATCGAGGCCAATCCGCCCGGCTCCAACGGCATCGTCCGCATGGATGTTGTCGAGATCAACAAGCCCGGCGGAGACCGTCCGGAAGACGAACAGGCACGGCCGCGAGGGCTGCAGATCGGGCTCGATCTCACCCTGCGCTCGCCGGGCGGCGACGTGCTGGTGGTCGGCCGCGGCCTGAACGTCGAGATGGACGTGGACGCGCGCGTCCGGGGCACGATCAACCGGCCGGTGCTCACCGGGACGGCGCGGGTGGTGCGCGGCGACTACGACTTCGCCGGCAAGCGCTTCGTCTTCGACGAGCGCGGCACGGTGACGCTTTCGACCCGCCCGGAGCAGATCCGCCTCAACCTGAGCGCCACCCGCGACGACCCGGCCCTGACGGCCACGATCCGCGTGACCGGCACCGCCGCGCGACCGGAGATCGCCCTGACCTCCAGCCCCGCCCTGCCCCAGGACGAGATCCTGTCCCAGGTCCTGTTCGGCCGCTCGGCGTCGCAGCTGTCGGCCTTCGAGGCGGCGCAGCTGGCCGCCGGCGTCGCGGCGCTGGCTGGCGGCGGCGGTTTCGACGTCATCGGCAATCTGCGCGAGCTGGCGGGGCTGGACCGTCTGTCGTTCGGGGGAGAGGCTTCCAGCCTGACCGTCGCCGGCGGCCGCTACATCACCGACGACGTCTATCTTGAAGTCATCGGCGGGGGCGAGGGCGGCGCGGCCGTGAAGGTCGAGTGGCAGGTCCGGCGCAATGTCGCCGTCAGCTCCACCGTCGGCGGCCAGGGCGAGGCCAGCCTGTCGATTCGCTGGCGCCGCCAGTCCCGCCAGCCCGGGACCGGCCGCGAGGACCGGCGGCCGAACCGCTGAAACGGAACGGGCCGCGCCGGACGATCCGACGCGGCCCGTAGACCTTCCGGGTCGGGTGATCCGCCCCTTCGCCCCGACGTCAGTAGTTCTGCGCCGCTTCCATGCGCAGCCTGTCGAGCTTCGACGCGCCCCGGACGCCGGCGATGTGGAGCACCAGCTCCACCAGCATCACCACGAAACCGGCGACGGTCAGCCACAGCGGGCCCTGCGCGCCTTCCGGCAGGTTCATCTGCCCGGCCATCATCTGGCTGAGCGCGGCCGACCCCAATCCATAGACGACCAGGATGATGAAGATGATCGGGATCACCTTGTTCGGCCTGGTCCACTGCACGAAGCCGAGGATCGCCTGGATGACCACGAGACCGATCGCCATATAGAGGGCGAACTGCGCCATCGAAGTCGCCATGCCGGCCGTGGCCTCTTCGCCGCCCGCCGCCGCCATGGCCGCTTCCATCGCCTCCTGACCGCCGGTCATCATGTAGATGATGCCGACGACGCCCCAGACGACGCCGAGGAAGATGGCGATCGCGCTCGCGCGCGCCGCCGCGAGCGCCTCCGCTTCGGTATTCAGCGGCGATGTCGGATTCATCGCCTTCGCCCAGTCAGTCATAGGTCAGCCTCCCTCAATGAGGCGCGCACCGTAACCCCCGTCCGCCCGAGTCGAAAGTTGCTTCGCCTTCACCTTTGCGGTCCGCGCCGCTAGGGTCCGCCCGCATGCGGATTCTGCCCCCCGACCAGACCGTGCTCGACCATGTCGAGGCGCGCGGACCGGCCATCGTCGCGCGCGCCGTGGAGTGGGCGCACGTCAACTCCGGCAGCCGCACCGCCGCGGGGCTCGAAACGGTGCTGTCCTTGCTGGAGGCCGAGGCTCGCCGCCTCCCCGCCGAGGTCTCGCGCGTGCCGACCGCCGGCTCCACCACCGTCGCCGACGACGGCTCGGTGCGCGCCGAGGCGCACGCCGATGCGCTGAAGATCACCGCCCGGCCCGACGCCCCGATCCAGATCGTCCTCACCGGCCATTACGACACCGTCTTCCCCGTCGACAGCGCCTTCCAGACCGTGACGGCCCGGCCCGACGGCGCCCTCAACGGCCCCGGCGTCGCCGACATGAAGGGCGGGATCAGCGTCCTGCTCGCGGCCCTGGAAGCTTTCGAGCTGCACCCCGACCGCGACCGCGTCGGCTGGACCGTCCTGCTCAGCCCTGACGAGGAGATCGGCTCCCCGGCCTCAGCGCCCCTGCTGGCCG
>JANJTI010000326.1 GCA_024711185.1 Brevundimonas sp.
GTCCAGCCCGGCGGCGAAGGCGCGCTTCAGCTCGGGGATGTCGCCGATGTGGGCCAGCAGGCGCAGCTCGATCTGGCTGTAGTCGGCCGAGATCAGCACATGGCCGTCGGCGGGGATGAAGGCCTGGCGGATCTCGCGTCCCGTCTCGGTGCGGATCGGGATGTTCTGCAGGTTGGGGTCGGAGCTGGCGAGGCGGCCGGTGGAGGCGGCGGCCAGCTGGTAGGAGGTGTGGATGCGGTCGGTGGCCGGGTCCTTGCCCTCGATCAGGGCGTCGGTGTAGGTGCCCTTCAGCTTGGAGAGCTGGCGCCAGTCCAGCAGCACGCGCGGCAGCTCGTGGGTCAGGGCCAGCTCCTCCAGCACGCTGGCCTCGGTGCCCCACTGGCCGCTGGCGGTCTTGCGGCCGCCGGGCAGGGCCATCTCGCCGAACAGGATCTCGCCGATCTGGCGCGGCGAGCCGACGTTGAACGGGCGGCCGGCCAGGGCGTGGGCGCGGGCCTCCAGCTCGGCCATGCGCAGGCCGAACTCCGAGGACAGGCGGCGCAGGCGGGCGGGGTCGACGCGGACGCCGGCGCGCTCCATCTCCGCCAGCACGGCCGGCAGCGGGCGCTCGAGGGTCTCGTAGACGGTGACCAGGCCCTCCTCCGCCAGACGGGGCTTGAGCACGCGCCACAGGCGCAGGGTCACGTCGGCGTCCTCGGCGGCGTAGCAGGTGGCCGGCCTCAGCTCGACGTGTTTGAAGGACTTCTGGCTCTTGCCGGTCCCAGCCACGGCCTTGAACGGGGTCGGCTCGTGGCCGAGGTGGCGTTTGGCCAGCTCGTCCATGCCGTGCGGATGGCGGCCGCCGTCCAGCACGTAGGAGATCAGCATGGTGTCGTCGATCGGGCTGACGACGATGCCGCGGCGGGCCATGACGGCGAGGTCGTACTTGCCGTTCTGCGTCACCTTGAGGACGGCCGGGTCCTCCAGCAGGTCCTTCAGCCGGTTGAGCGCCGTCGCCTTGTCGACCTGCATGATCGGCTCCGGGGCCGGCCCGTCGCCGAACAGCCCCTCCCCCGCCTGCGGCGCCGCCTCGTGCGTCAGCGGCACATAGCAGGCCTCGTTCGGCCCCACCGCCAGCGACACCCCGCACAGCCCCGCATGCGTCGCGCTGAGCGAGTCCGTCTCGGTGTCGAAACCCACCACTCCCGCTTCTTTGGCCCGCGCGATCCAGCGGTCCAGCGCCTCCAGGGTCTGGACGCATTCGTAGGCGTCCATGTCGAAGCTCTGGGCCTCGGCCGGGGCGGGGGCGACGTCGCCGTAGCGCGGGGCGATGACCGGGGCCGAGGGCATCTTCGGCCGGGCGGTGAAGGCCGAGCCGTCCTTCTGCGGCGCCTTGCCGTCGCCGACGCGGGCGCGCAGGCCGCGGAACTCCATGCGGTCGAGGAACTCGCCCAGCCGCTCGGGGTCGGGGTCGCGGACCGCGAAGTCGTCGATCGGCTCGGGGGCCGGGGCGTCGCAGGTCAGGCGGCACAGTTCCCGCGACAGGCGGATCTGGTCGGCGAACTCGATCAGGGTCTCGCGCCGTTTCGGCTGTTTGATCTCGTGGGCGCGCGCCAGCAGGGTGTCGAGGTCGCCGTACTCGCCGATCAGCTGGGCCGCCGTCTTGGGGCCGATGCCGGGGGCGCCGGGGATGTTGTCGACGCTGTCGCCGATCAGGGCCTGGACCTCGACCACCTTGTCCGGCGTCACCCCGAACTTCTCGAACACCGCCTCCTCGGCCAGCCTCCGGTCCTTCATCGGGTCCCACATCACCACCGACGGCCCGATCAGCTGCATCAGGTCCTTGTCGGAGCTGACGATGACCGCCTCCCCCCCGGCATCGCGGGCCTTGCAGGCGTAGGTGGCGATCAGGTCGTCGGCCTCGTAGCCGGGCAGCTCGACGCAGTGCACGCCGAAGGCGGCGGTGGCCTCGCGCACCAGCGGGAACTGCGGGATCAGGTCCTCCGGCGGGGCCGAGCGGTTGGCCTTGTACTGGTCGTACATCTCGTTGCGGAAGGTCTTCTCCGAATGGTCGAAGATGGCCACGAGGTGGGTCGGCCCGTCCGGCCCCCGCATGTCGCGGATCAGCTTCCACAGCATGTTGCAGTAGCCCTGCACCGCCCCCACGGGCAGGCCGTCGGACTTGCGGGTCAGCGGCGGCAGGGCGTGATAGGCCCGGAAGATGTAGGCCGAGGCGTCGATCATCCACAGCCGGACGGCCGGGCCGTCCTGGGTGAGCGGGCGGTCGGGGGTCTCGGGCGCGGCGACGTCGGTCATCGGCGGAACATAGGCGGGCCGAGGGCTGGCGTCACCGCCCGCGCATCACGACACCCAGGTGTTCCGGCACTCGCCAACGGTCCAGCCATTGAAGCCGGAATGGACGCGGCACTCATAGCCCATGCCGGCCAGCGGGCCGTGCATGATCCCCGTCTCGATCACCGCCCCGCGGCCGTCGTAGACGGGGCGGGCGAAGCTGACCCAGCGCAGACGCTCGCGCGGGTCGCCGGGCCGGTCGGGATCGTACGGCCGAAAGGCGAGGCGGTAGCGACTCCAGTCGCAGCGCGGGGCGAAGTCGCCCTCGAACCGGAGGGGGAGGGGCGGATTGTCGGTCGTGTTGAAGCGGTAGTGCTCCTTCGCCACGGCGGCGATGACGGCGCAGTCGTCGCTGTCGGCCCGGAGCGTCGGCACGTCCGGGCCGGAGGGCGGGGGCGTGGCGCAGGCCCCGAGGAGGCTGACGGCGGCGAGGGCGGCGACCCGGCGCATGAGGGCTCCTACTTCTGACGCAGGCCGGTGATGGTCCGGCCAGGTGCGATGTCCTCGGCCGCAGTGATCAGGTGGACGAGGGCGGGACGGCCGGCGTTCCGGGCGGCCTGAAGCGCTGCCGGGAAGTCTTCGGTGCGCTCGCAACGGACGCCGAAGGCGCCGAAGGCCTCGGCGTATTGGACGAAGTCCGGGTTCTTCAGGTCGGTGGCGATGGTCCGCGGCGCGCCCGGATAGTGCGTCTCCTGATGCATGCGGATGGTGCCGTAGGTTCCGTTGTCGACGACCACGACCACGACATTGATCCCGTACTGGGCCGCGGTGGCGATCTCCTGCCCCGTCATCAGATAGTCGCCGTCGCCGGCGATGCAGATGACGTCGCGAGCCGGGTGCACGCTCTTCGCCGCGATGGCGGCCGGATAGCCGTAGCCCATGGCGCCGGAGGTCGGGGCCAGCTGGGTGCGGCAGGCGCGGTGGCGGTAGAAGCGGTGCAGCCAGGCGGCGAAATTGCCGGCGCCGTTGGTGACGATGGCGTCGGCGGGCAGGGCCTCGGCGAGGTGCGCCATGCACTCCGACATGTTGACGGCGCCGGTGACGGGCACGGGAGTCGAGAAGGCCTGATAGTCGGCGTGGGCGGCGGCGGCCTCGTCGTGCCAGGTCCTGCCGGGATCGATCGTCGCGAGGGCTTGGGCGGCGAACGAATTGTCGGCCGTCGCGCTGAGCAGCGGCGCCCAGACGCGGCCGAGCTCCTCGGCGCCGGGGTGGATGTGGATCAGGGTCTCCGCCGTGCGGGCGCGATCCAGCAGGGTGTAGCCCTGGGTCGGATTCTCTCCGAGGCGGGCGCCGATGGCGAGGATCAGGTCGGCGGCTTTCGCGCGGGCGGTCAGCTTCGGGTTGCAGCCGAGGCCGAGGTCGCCGGCGTAGTTGGTCCGGTCGTTGGAGACCAGGTCCTTGCGCCGGAACGACAGGGCGAGCGGCAGGCCGAGGCGTTCGGCCCAGTCGCCGACGGCGGCGGCCGCTTCGTCGCTCCAGCCCGAACCGCCCAGCACCAGCAGCGGCCGTTCGGCCTTGGACAGCCGCGCGCGCACCTGTTCGACGAAGGCCGGAGCCAGCGCCGCCTTCGCCCGCGTCACCGGACGGAGCGGCGCGGGGCCGCCGTCCTCGTGCAGGATGTCCTCGGGCAGGGCGACGACCACCGGCCCCATCCTCCCCTGCAGCGCCGTGGCGAAGGCGCGCTCGACCACCTCGACGGTGCGCTGCGGGCTCTCGATCTCGGTCGCCCATTTGGCCAGACCGCCGAACACCTCGCGGTAGTCGACCTCCTGGAAAGCCCCCCGGCCGCGGTCGGTCAGGGCGATCTGTCCGACGAACAGGATCATCGGCGTGGAGTCCTGATGCGCCGTATGCACCCCGATGGAGGCGTGGGTGGCGCCGGGCCCGCGGGTGACCATGCAGACGCCGGGCTTGCCGGTCAGCTTGCCGTACGCCTCGGCCATGTTGGCGGCGCCGGCTTCGTGGCGGCAGGCGATGACCTGGATCCTGTCCCGCACGTCGGCGAGGGCGTCGAGCACGGCCAGATAGCTTTCGCCCGGCACGCAGAAGACGCGGTCGATTCCGTTCATGACGAGGGTCTCGACGAGGCGGCGGGCGGCGGTGTTCGCGGGCTGGGTCATGGCCCGCCGTTAGCAGATCGCCCCCCGGTCTGGCCATGCAACCGCACGGCCACGCTGACGTTTACGGCCAAGGTTCAATCTCAGCCCGCAGAGACCATGAAGAAGATCGCCGTCCTGTCCCTGATCGCCGCCGCCCTGGCGGTGTCGGCCTGCAACACCATCTCGGGCATCGGCCGCGACGTGCGCGCCGCCGGCGACGCCGTCACCTCCGGCGCCGAGAGCGCGAGGCGCTGAGCCCTCAGTCGTAGCGGACGCCGGTGAGGTAGAGGCCCTCGGCGGGGGCGACCGGGCCGCACGCCGTGCGGTCCCGCGCCGCCAGCGCCGCCCCCACGTCATCGACGGCCCAGCGGCCCAGCCCGACCTCGACCAGGGAGCCGGTCATCGACCGCACCTGCCGGTGCAGGAAGCTGCGCGCCTCGAAGCCCAGATGCACCTCCTCGCCGACGCGCGTCACGCTCGCGACGTCCAGCGTCTTCTCCGGCGAGGCCGACTGGCAGCCGGCGTCGCGGACGGTGGTGAAGTCGTGCAGGCCCACCAGCGCCTGCGCCGCCCGGTGCATGGCCGCGGCGTCCAGCGGCTTCCTGACGTGCCACACCCGGCCGAGGTCCAGGGCCGGGCGGCCCGGGCGGTTGAGGATGCGGTACAGGTAGCGCCGGCCGGTGGCCGAGAAGCGCGCGTGCCAATCGGCGTCGACCTCGGCGCAGTCGAGGACGGCCACCTCCTCCTCGATCAGGTGGGCGTTCAGGGCGTTCATCACGGTGCGCGCCGGCCAGGCCTTGTCGAGGTCGAAGCTGACCACCTGACCCGTGGCGTGGACGCCGGTATCGGTGCGTCCGGCGGCGGCGATGCGGATCCGCTGGTCGGAGAAGGCGGCGATGGCCTGCTCCAGCGCGCCCTGCACCGTCGGCTGGCCGGCCTGGGCCTGGAAGCCATTGTAGCCCGAGCCGTCATACTCGACCGTCAGCCGGTAGCGCGGCATCAGGACAGCCGGGTTCCGGGGGGCAGGGGGAAGCCGCGCAGCAACTCCTCGGCCGCTTGCGCCGCCTTGCCCTCGCGCTGGACGCGGACGAGGCGCACCGCGCCGCCGCCGCAGGCGACGCGGAGCTCGGAGTCCAGCACCTCGCCCGGCGCGCCGGCGCCCTCGGCCGGCTGGGACATCAGCGCCTTGATGCGCACGGGTCCCTGCGGGCCGGGAGCCTCGAACCAGGCGCCGGGGAAGGGCGACAGGCCGCGGATGTGGGCGTCGATCTCCGCCGCCGGCCGGGTCCAGTCGATGCGCGCCTCAGCCGGCGTGATCTTCCTGGCGTAGGTCGGTTCTCCGGCCTGCGGCATCTCCGTCGCCCCGCCGCGCTCGATGGCGGCCAGGGCGCGCGGCCAGAGGCCTGCCCCGATGTGGGCCATCCGCTCCGACAGGCTTGCGGCGGTGTCGTCGGGCCGGATGTCCATCACCTCCGACAGCAGGATCGGGCCCTCGTCCAGCCCCTCGGACATGCGCATGATCTGCACGCCGGTCTGGCGATCGCCGGCCATGATGGCGCGCTGGATCGGCGCGGCGCCGCGCCATCGCGGCAACAGCGAGCCGTGCAGGTTGAAACAGCCCAGCCGCGGCGCCTCGAGCACCTCCGGCTTCAGGATCTGGCCGTAGGCGACCACGCAGGCGGCGTCGGTGCCGAGGCTGCGGAAGGTATCGATCGCCTCGGCGGCCTTCATCGAGGCCGGAGTGAACACCGGCAGCCCCATGGTTTCGGCGAAGGCGTGCACCGGCGAGGGCGTCAGCTTCTGGCCGCGGCCCTTCGGCCTCGGCGGCTGGCTGTAGACGGCCACCACCTCGTGACCGCTGGCGATCAGCTCCGCCAGCGACGGCACGGCGAAGTCGGGAGTTCCCATGAAGGCGAGACGCATGGGAGGCGTGTGCCTCAGACCACGCCGAGGAACAAGGCGAGGGCGCGATCGACGGCGGTCATCTGTTCGGCCGTCAGCTGGCCTATGACCTGTGTGACCTTGCCGCGCGGCACCGTGCTGGGCTTGTCGATCATGATGCGCGAAGGCGCCCGAAGGCCGTTTTCGGGGGCCGGGACGACATCGACGCGCAAGCCAGGATGGCTGCGGTCTTCCGTCGTGAGCGGCAAGACGACGATGGAGGGGTGGCTCGCGAACAGGTCGCTCTGGATGACCAGCCCGGGTCGCGGCTTGCCGTAGTCGCCGGGCAGGGCGATCAACACCAGGCTTCCCCGTTTCATTCCTCGAAACCGCCGGCATCCCAGCCCGTGCGATCGGAGACCGCCTCGATCCAGTCCATGACGTCCGCCTCGGCGGGATCGTCGCGCAGGGATTCACTCCAGCGTCGGCATTCCTCGGCGAAGCCGGGCCGCCGGACATCCGGCACCCAGATCTGGACCGGGCGAAGGCCTTGCGCCCGGAGAGCAGCCCGATGCTGGGCTACGCGCTTCGCTGAACTCGCCATCCGTTACATGTAACACGACGGCGGCCGGATCTCCAGCTTCAGTCCCAGCGCGTGAACACCCCGCCGCCCTCGTCCCACTCGCCGCCCGCGTCGAGCGCGTCGTCGAACTGCAGCAGGCGGTCGAGCACGATGCCGGCGATGACGCCGACGGCGGCCACGCCCACCAGCGAGATCAGGCTGGCGACGCCGACCTTCTCGTTGCGGGTCAGGCGGCGGCGGCCGTCGGGGCCGACGATGCGGTCGGGTCTGCGCTTCAGGCGGGCCATCAGGCGGCCAGCCTCGCGGCCTTCTTCACCTTGGCGATGGCGCGGTCGCGCTTCAGCCGTGACAGGTGGTCGATGAACAGAACGCCCTCGAGGTGGTCCATCTCGTGCTGGATGCAGACGGCGTACAGCCCCTCGCACTCCTCCTCGACCGCCTCGCCGGCATAGTTCTGGTAGCGGACGCGCACCCGGGCCGGGCGCTCGACGCTGTCGAAATACTCCGGCACCGACAGGCAACCCTCCTCGTAGGCGAACAACTCGTCGGAGGCCCAGACGATCTCGGGATTGACGAAGTAGCGCGGGTTGGGCCGGCGCTGCGGCTCGTCCTCGCCCTCGGCCGCCTCTCCCTCGGGCTCGCCGTCGCCCAGGTCCATGACGATGACCCGGCGCGTGTCGCCGATCTGCACCGCCGCCAGGCCGATGCCCGGCGCCGCGTACATGGTCTCCAGCATGTCGTCCATCAGCCCCCGCAGCTCGTCGGTGACCGGCCCCTCGACCGGGGTCGAGACCTGCTTCAGCACCGCCAGGTCGGCGGGGTTGTCGATGGTGAGGATGCGACGGAGAGCCATGCCCGCGAGGTAGTCGCGGCGGGCCCGAAGGTCAAGATTTCCGAGTCTTCCGCTGGGTTATGCGGCGACGCCCGGCAGCAGCCGCGGCCGGCCGGTCTCGTCCAGGGCGACATAGGTGAACACGCCCTCGGTCACCCGCACCGACCGGGACTGGGCGACGTTGCGCGAGCGCTTCCACGCCTCGACGTGGACGCGGATCGAGGTGCGGCCGGTCTTCAGCACCTTCGCATAGATCGACACCTCGTCGCCGACCGCCACCGGCTGGTGGAAGACCATGCCGTCCAGGGCCACGGTGGCGCAGCGGCCCTGGGCGGTCTCGAACGCCGGCGTCGCGCCGGCGAGGTCCATGTGCGCCAGCAGCCAGCCGCCGAAGATGTCGCCCTCGGGGTTGGTGTCGGCCGGCATGGCGATGACGCGCCCCACGGGCTGGCCCGACGGCTGCGTCGGGAGATCGGCGACGTCGGTCACGCGCGGCGGCTCCGGGAATGAGGGGAGGGAAGATGGCGCACCCGACACGATTCGAACGTGTGACCTTTGCCTTCGGAGGGCAACGCTCTATCCAGCTGAGCTACGGGTGCGTGCGCCGGCCGGGGCCGGGAGGAAAGGCCTCTACAGCAGGAGCGCGCCGCCCTCAATCCCGAATGCGTCCGGCGAACCCGAGGCGCGGCGGCGGATTTGCAGGATGGGAGGATTTCGATGCGCGCATTCCTGATCGGCCTGGCGGCCCTGCTCGGCGCCTGCGCCACGACGCCGGCGGCTCCGGGCGGTCCCGGCGGCGACAGCCTCGACGCTGTCGCGCGCGACTACGTGGGCCTGATCCTCGAGATCGGCCAGCACGAGGAGGGCTATGTCGACGCCTATTACGGTCCCGCGGAGTGGGCGGCGGCGGCCGAGGCCAACCCGCGCACCGTCCCCCAGCTGATCCAGGGCGCGGCGACGCTGACCGACCGGCTGGAGGCGATCTCGACGGCCGGCGCGGATCCGGCCTCGGTGCAGAGGAAGCAGTACCTGCTGGCCCACGTCTCGGCGGCGGCGGCGCGGCTGCGCATGCTGTCGGGCGAGCGCATGAGCTTCGCCGACGAGGCCGAGGCCCTGTTCGGGGTGCGGCCGGAGCTGCCGCCGCTCTCCAGCTTCGACCCGGTGCTGGCCGAGATCGACGCCCTGTTGCCCGGCCCCGGTTCGCTGACCGAGCGGGTGACGGAGTTCAGGTCGCACTACGTTATCCCGAAGGATCGGCTGCAGGCGGTGATGGACGCCGCCATCGCCGAGTGCCGGGCGCGCACCGCGCGCCACATCGATCTGCCGGCCGACGAGAATTTCACCCTCGCCTTCGTCGGCGACAAGCCGTGGTCCGGGTACAACTACTACCAGGGCAATTCGCAGTCGAAGATCGAGATCAACGCCGACTTCCCGATCTATACCGAGCGGGCGATCGACCTGGGCTGCCACGAGGGCTATCCCGGCCATCACGTCTACAACGCCCTGCTGGAGCGGACCTTCGTGCGCGAGCGAGGCTGGGTGGAGATGAGCGTCTATCCGCTGTTCTCGCCGATGAGCTTCGTGGCCGAGGGCAGCGCC
>JANJTI010000362.1 GCA_024711185.1 Brevundimonas sp.
GAGGAGCTCATCCGGCAGGGCTGCTGCGAGGCCTACATCTCCAATCCCATCTCGGTGGCCCATTTCCTCGAGACGGTGAGGAAGCACCTCGGAGCCGCGGCGTGACCGCGCGCATCCTCGTCGTCGACGACGTGGAGCCCAACGTGCGGCTGCTCGAGGCCAAGCTGACCCTCGAGTACTATGAGGTGTTGACCGCCCACGACGGGGCGACAGCGCTGCAGGTGGCCGCGGAGGAGCGGCCCGACCTGATCCTTCTCGACGTGATGATGCCGGGCATGGACGGGTTCGAGACCTGTCGCCGGCTGAAGGCCGATCCGGTCACCCGCCACATCCCCGTGGTGCTGGTCACCGCGCTGGACGGGCGTGAGGACAAGATGAAGGGGCTGGAGGCGGGAGCCGACGACTTCGTCACCAAGCCGATCGACGACGTCATCCTGTTCGCCCGGGTCAAGTCGCTGGTGCGGCTGAAGGCGGTCATGGACGAGCTGCGCGAACGCGAGGAGAGCGGGCGTCGCTTCGGGGTCGACACGGACGGCGCAGGACGGCTGCGCGCCGTGGGCGGTCGGGTGCTGGTGGTCGACGATAATCCCCGCCAGAGCGAGAAGATCGTGACGCAACTGGCGACGGAGCACCGGCCGGTGGCCGAGCCCGACCCGGCGGCGGCCCTGAACGCGGCGCGCGGTCCGATCGACCTGATGATCATCAATGTGTCGAGCGCGGAATTCGACGGCCTCAGGCTGGTCGCCCAGGTGCGGTCCACCGAGGCGACCCGCCGCACCCCGATCCTGGGCGTGGTGGACCCGGCCGACCGACCCCGGCTGGTCAAGGCGCTGGAGCTGGGCGTCAACGACATCCTGCCCCGCCCGGTGGACGCCGAGGAGCTGGAGGCGCGGGCGCGGACGCAGATCCGGCGCAAGCGTTACGCCGACTTCCTGCGCCAGAAGCTGGACTACAGCCTGGAAATGGCGGTGACCGATGCGCTGACGGGACTCCACAACCGTCGCTACATGGCGGGGCAGCTGCAGGCGCTGGTCGGGCGGGCCGGGCAGGGCGGCGACCAGGTGGCCGTGCTGGTCATGGACATCGACCACTTCAAGGCGGTCAACGACGGCTTCGGCCACGACGCCGGCGACGAGGTGCTGCGTGAGTTCGCGGTGCGTCTGGCGACCAATGTGCGCGCCATCGACCTGCCGTGCCGGCTGGGCGGCGAGGAGTTCGTGGTGGTCATGCCGGGGGCCCCACTGGAGGCGGCGCACCGGGTGGCCGAGCGCATCCGCCGCGACGTGGCCGAAACGCCCTTCCCCATCATGGGCGGGGCCGAGAGCCTGTCGATCACCGTCTCGATCGGCGTGGCGTGGAGCGACGGAACCGGCGGCGACACGCCGGACGCCCTGCTCAAGCGAGCCGACGAGGGCGTGTACGAGGCCAAGAGCCGGGGACGCAACCAGGTGATCGCGCGGGCGGCGTAGGGACGACCCCGCCGACCCGATCTCCTGAACGCCGATTGAACGTGGCCCGGTCATCCGGTTCACGCCGCGCGCCGTACCAGAGTCCCATGAGCCGGCCGACCTCTCCTCTCGACGCCTTCGACGAGCCGCCCCGGGTCCTCGCCTGCGACGGCGAGGTGGTGGTCATGGGACCGTTGGTGAACGCCGCCTACACGCCGCGGGCCGCGAAGGCGCTGATCGCCCGCCTGACCGCGGCGGTCGAGGAGGCCGAGCGCCAGCAGGCCGGGAACTGACGCGGCCGCGCCCGGACCGCGGCTCCGGGACGGCCCAACGAAAAACGCCCGGCGTCGCCGCCGGGCGTTTCAGAACATCCTTCTGAAGCAGGATCTTACTTGATCTTGCCTTCCTTGAACTCGACGTGCTTCTTCACGACCGGATCGTACTTCTTGTCGACCATCTTCTCGGTCATGGTGCGGGCGTTCTTCTTGGTCACGTAGAAGAAGCCGGTGTCCGCCGTGGAGTTCAGGCGGATCTTGATGGAAGCCGGTTTGGCCATCGGGAATTACCTTTGCGACGGCGAAAGCCGCTGAAATGAGAGGCGCGGAACATACTCAGGCGCGCCCCGAAGTCAACGGGCGGATGGTCGCCTTGAGCGGAGCCGCTGCGCGGTCCACTGTCGCGGCATGAAAACGCCGATGCTGGTCGCCGCCGCCCTGATCCTGTCCGCCTGCGCCACGGCGCCGGAACCGTCGCACCCGCAGGACGCCTTCCTGGCGCGGCTGAACGCCCTGTGCGGCCAGTCGTTCGAGGGTCGGGTGGTCACCGACGATCCGGCCGACGCCGATTTCCGCTCCAATCGCCTGGTCATGCGGGTGCGCGACTGCGCGCCGGACGAGGTGGGCATACCGTTCGCCGTGGGCGAGGACCGCTCGCGGCGCTGGGTGGTCACGCGCACCCCGGCCGGCCTCCGGCTGAAGCACGATCATCGGGACGAACAGGGCGAGATCCACGGCTACCACATGTACGGCGGCGACACGGCCGGTCCGGGGACGGCGGCGCGGCAGGAGTTCCCCGTCGACGCCGAATCGATCGCCCAGTTCCGCGCCGGCGGGGCGGAGGTGTCGACGACCAACGTCTGGGCCATGGAGGTTCATCCGGGGCGGATGTTCGCCTACGAGCTGCGGCGGCCGTCGGGGCGGTTCATGCGCGTCGAGTTCGATCTGTCCCGACCCGTGGCGGAGTGATCAGCGGTCTCGCAGGCGTCCCAGCAGGGCCTCGGCCTCGTCCAGGCGCCGGAAGACGTCCGCGGCGTCGCCCGTGACGCAGCCGGCGTCCCAGCGCAGCTGCTGGTCCTCGTGACCGTCCTGCGACCAGGTCACCGTGCCGTAGGGGCCGTCGGCGATGATCCGCCGGCACTCGAAACGCACGCCCTCCCAGGGGCGAAAGATGTCGCGCAGACGATCGAAGTCGGCCTCGGAGACGGGGAAGGTCTCGCTCCTGCCGTCGGCCTGCGACCAGCGGCCTTGGCCGCCGCGCGCAATGGACCATTCCTGCGTCACCCGACCCCAGTAGAGCGAGGTCAGGGTGAGGCGGTCGGGCTGCTCGATCGCCGCTTGCGCGCCGGCCCGGGCGGCGGCCGGGGCGGCGACGAGGATTGCGGCGAGGAGGAGGGCGGACAGGACAGGGCGCATGCGGTCTCTCCGGAGTCGGCGCAGTAGAGACCGGATCGCGGCCGATCCACAATCGGGCTGACGCGAACGTCAGGGATGATCAGTCCTGGTGTTCGATGCGGTGGCGGCCGCGGACCATGCGGACGAAGGGCAGGGGACGGTCCGGCTGCTCCAGACGAGCGCGGACCTCGCCGAGCACGAAGCGGGTGATCGCCGGAAGGTCGAGGGCGGCGGTCTCTTCGAGCGGGATCCAGGCGATCTCGTCCAGCTCGCCGCAGCCGGCGGTCGGCTCCGGATGGAGCAGGGCGGCGGCGTCGGCCATGAAGAAACGGGCGTCGAAGCGGCGGCTGCGGCCCGGCGGGGTGACGGCGCGGGCGACGTAGGACAGGGCCGCCAGGTCGGGCAGGGCTCCCTCGGCCCGGAAGCCGCGCCACGATCCAGCGACAGAGGCGCGCGGGGCGGGCCGGGCGAGCAGCAGACCGGTTTCCTCGAAGGTCTCGCGCACGGCGGCGACGGCGAGGGCGCGGGCGCGGCGGGCCGGGACCTCGCGGGCGAGGCGTGCGGCGTCGGCGGCCGGCAGCTCGCGAGCCGCGGCGGCGGCGAAGTCCCCGCGCTCGATGCGGCCGCCGGGAAAGACCCACTTGGAGGCCATGAAGACATGGCCCGGGGCGCGACGTCCCATCAGCACCTCGGCGCCGCCGCGCCGGTGTCGGGTCAGGATCAGGGTGGCGGCGTCCTTCGGCCGCTGGCGACCGCCGGTGCGAGGCGCATCCGCCAGGTCCCCGGCGGCGTCGAAGGGCTGGCTCAACGTCGCTTGCCCTTCCGCACACCCTTCAGCCCGCCCGAAGGCTTGGCGCCGTCGCGGGGTCGGCCGGCCCCGCGTTTGGGATAGCCGCCGCCCCTGGGGCCGCGTGCGCGCATGCCGAGGCGGGGGGATGGGGCGTTCGGATCGCGCGGTTGCGGTTCAGAGAGCATCTCGAACAGCAGCCCGCCCGTGACCGGCGTGGCCTCGACCAGGCGCACCTCGACCGATCGCCCCAGGGTCCAGCGCCGGCCGGTGCGCTCGCCGACGAGGGCGTGCGTGCGGTCGTCGTGGGTGAAGTACTCGTCGCCGAGCGAGGAGACGGGCACGAGGCCGTCGGCGCCGGTCTCCTCCAGCCGCACGAACAGACCGAAGCGGGTCACGCCGGTGATTCGGCCGGGGAAGGTCGCGCCGACCCGGTCCTCGAGGAAGGCGGCGATGTAGCGGTCCATGGCGTCGCGCTCGGCGGCCATGGAGCGGCGCTCGGTCTGGGTGACCTGCTCGGCGATGGTCGCCAGCTCGGCGATCTCGCGGTCGGTCAGGCCGTCCTTGCCGAGGTTCAGCGCCCGGATCAGGCCGCGGTGCACGATCAGGTCGGAGTAGCGGCGGATGGGCGAGGTGAAGTGGGCGTAGCGGTCGAGGTTGAGGCCGAAGTGGCCGATGTTCTCGGGGCTGTAGATGGCCTGCATCTGGGTGCGCAGCACCACCTCGTTGACCACCTCGGCGTGCGGTCCGTCGCGGGTCTCGTCCAGCAGGCGGTTGAAGCGCTTCGTGGTGGCCGGCTCGCCCTTGGCCCACGGCTTGCCGATGGTCTGCAGGAAGTCGGCGAGGTTGAAGATCTTCTCCTGGCTGGGCGCCTCGTGGACCCGGTAGATCAGGGGTGTGCGCTTCTGCTCCAGCGTCTCGGCGGCGCAGACGTTGGCCTGGATCATCATCTCCTCGATGAGCCGGTGGGCCTCCAGCGACTTGCGGGGCTCAATGGCGCCGATGCCGCCGCCCGGGTCCATCAGCACCTTGCGCTCCGCGCTTTCGATCAGGAGCGGGCTGCGCTTCAGCCGGCCCTTGAGCATGGCGTGGTAGGCGTTCCACAGCGGGTACAGGATCCGGTCCATGATCGGACCGGTCACGTCGTCCGGCTGGCCGTCGATGGCCGACTGGGCCTGCTCGTAGCTGAGGCTGGCGTGCGAACGCATCAGGCCGCGCACGAAGCGGTGCGACAGCTTGCGGCCGTCCTTGTCGAAGACCATGCGCACGGCCAGGCAGGCGCGGTTTTCACCCTCCTTCAGGCTGCAGAGGCCGTTGGACAGGACCTCCGGCAGCATGGGCTCGACGCGGTCGGGGAAGTAGGTCGAGTTGCCCTTGGCCCGGGCCTCGCGGTCCAGCGCCGTGCCCATCCGGACGTAGGCGGCGACGTCGGCGATGGCGACCCAGACGACCCAGCCGTCGGCGTTCTTCGGATCGTCGTCACGATGGGCGTGGACGGCGTCGTCGTGGTCGCGGGCGTCGGCGGGATCGATGGTGATCAGCGGCAGGTCGCGCAGGTCCTCGCGGCCCTTCAGAGATGGCAGCTCCTGGTCCTGCGCCTCGGCCTCGACGGCGTCGGAGAAGCCGGTCGGGACTCCGTGGGCGTGGATGGCGATCAGCGAGGCGGCGCGGGGATCGTCCTCGCGGCCGATGGTCTCGAGGATCTTGCCACGCTTCGGCCCGTAGCGGTGCTCGCCCTTCTCGATGGCGGCCAGCACGAGGTCGCCGTCCTTGAGGCCTTCCGCCTGCGCGTGGGGCACCAGCAGAACATCCTTTGAGCGGCGATCCACCGGTTCGACCCGGACCTCGCGGTTCGACTTGCGGATCACGCCGAGCACGCGGTTGGTCGCCGCGTCGAGGCGCTTGATCAGCCGCGCCTCCCAGCCGTCCTCGCCACGCTGGAATTTGCACAGCAGGCGGTCGCCGATGCCCGGGGCCGGGCCGGCGCGGCCCTCGCGGTCGGGGGCCAGCAAGGCGCGCGGGGCGTCGTCGGAAGCCTCGACGAGACGCACGTACACCTCGCCGTCGACGTCGCGCTCGACCACATCCGCGACGCCCACCGGCGGCAGGCCGCCAGCCTCGGAGAAGCCCTTGCGCCCGCGCTTGCCGAGGGCGCCCTCGGCCTCCAGCTCCCGGATCATCTCGCGCAGGGCGCGACGGTCGCCGCCCCTGAGGCCGAAGTGGCGGGCGATGTCGCCCTTCTCGGCCGATCCCGCCTCGCGCAGGAAGGCGAGGAGGGTTTCACGGTCGGGCAGGCCAGCGGGCGGGCGCTTGGGAGATTTGGTCATTCAGTCCTTCAACGCCGAAGTCCCGGCGGGGTTGATGCAGGGCAGGCCCAGGGCGGCCGCGGCACGGGCCATGCCGAGGTCGAGTGTGATGAGGGTGGCCTCGAGGCGATGGGCCGCCGCAATATGGATCGCGGCCGGGGCGCG
>JANJTI010000032.1 GCA_024711185.1 Brevundimonas sp.
GCCGTTCATCGTCGTCAACATGGCCTTCGGCGCGGCGCGGGCGAACTACTGGGCCTATGTCGCCGGCTGCGCCCTCGGCGTGCTGCCCAAGACCGCTCTCGTCGCCTTCTTCGGCGGCGCCGTGGTCTCGGCGGTCTCGGGCGACGGTGTCTGGACCTCGCTCATCCTCGCCGGCGTCGCCGTCGTCTGGCTGGGACTGATGCTGGCGGTGCGCGAGTTCGTGAAACGGCGCGAACAGGATGCTGACGCGCCGGGCAGGGGATAGAAGCGCGCCCCGCCGCGTTTCTCCTCCAGACGTCACGGGAGGAGTCCGATGCTCAAGCTCTATTATTCGCCCGGCGCCTGCGCCCTGGCCTCGCACATCGCTCTCGAGGAGGCCCACGCCGCGTACGAACTGGTGAAGATCGACCTCTCGAAAGGAGAGCAGAAGACGCCGGAGTATCTGGCGGTGAACCCGGCGGGCGTGACCCCGACCCTGGTCACCGACGAGGGCGTGCTGACCGAGAACCTGGCGATCATGTGGTACGCCGCCGTCACCCATCCCGAAGCGGATCTGCTGCCGCCGGACGACGCCCCTTTCGAACTGGCCAGCATGCACCGGGTGAACGGGTTCCTCGCCTCCTCCCTGCATCCGGCGATCGGGAAGGTCCTGTTCTCGCGCCCGCCGCTGGAAGGCGAGGCGAGGGAGCGGGCGCTCGAGCCGGCGCTCGCGAAATACGACATCGTCGAGCATCACCTGCTGAAAGGCCCGTGGGTGCTCGGGGAGCGCTACACGGTCGCCGACGGCTACCTGTCGGTCTTCACCCGCTGGCTTCGCCTGAACGATCTGCTGGATCGCGATCGCTTCCCCAAGCTCAACGCTCACCTGACTCTCGTGCAGTCCCGGCCCTGCGTGCAGAAGGCCCTGCACATGGAAGGCTTGCACCCCGCCTGAGCGACTGCGCCGGAAAGCGTTGCTGACGGTAACGTGAACGGCCAAGCTCAGGTTGATGTCGGCGGCCCGCCGCAGGGACTTGTAATCGCCACGTGACACGGGCAAACGGGCCGACGGTCGGTCAGGCGAAGACGATCAGGAGGCTGCGCTCATGGGGATGCGCGCGGCCGGGGCCTCGCCGGGACGACCAGGTCAGACCCACGCCCTTCCAGGCCCGAACGAACGGTATCCCAGGCCCATGTTCTCCCACGTCTTCGGCGCGATCTCCAACGACATCGCCATCGACCTCGGCACCGCCAACACGCTCATCTACATGAAGGGCAAGGGCATCGTGCTGAACGAGCCGTCGGTGGTCGCGCTCCGGAACGTCGGCGGCCGCAAGATCGTCCACGCCGTGGGCATCGAGGCCAAGCAGATGCTGGGCCGCACGCCCGGTCACATGGAGGCCATCCGCCCCATGCGCGACGGCGTCATCGCCGACTTCGAGGTCGCGGAGGAGATGATCAAGCACTTCATCCGCAAGGTTCACAACCGCAAGGGCTTCGTGAACCCGAAGGTGATCGTGTGCGTGCCCTCGGGCGCCACCGCCGTCGAGCGCCGCGCCATCAACGACTCCTGCCTGAACGCCTCGGCCCGCCGGGTGGGCCTGATCGACGAACCGATGGCCGCCGCGATCGGCGCCGGCCTGCCGATCCACGAGCCGACCGGCTCGATGGTCGTCGACATCGGCGGCGGCACCACCGAGGTGGCCGTGCTTTCCCTGTCGGGCATCGTCTATTCGCGCTCGGTCCGCGTCGGCGGCGACAAGATGGACGAGGCGATCATCAGCTACATGCGCCGCAACCATAACCTGCTGATTGGCGAGACCACCGCCGAGCGCATCAAGAAGGACATCGGCACCGCCCGCATCCCGGCGGACGGCGAGGGCCTGTCGATCGACGTCAAGGGCCGCGACCTGATGCAGGGCGTGCCCCGCGAGGTCCGCATTTCCGAGCGCCAGGCCGCCGAGGCCCTCGCCGAGCCGGTCTCGCAGATCGTGGAGGCGGTGAAGGTGGCCCTGGAAGCCACGCCGCCGGAACTGGCCGCCGACATCGCCGACAAGGGCATCATGCTGACCGGCGGCGGCGCCCTGCTGCGCGGCCTCGACGCCGAAATCCGCGACCACACCGGCCTTCCGGTCTCGGTCGCGGACGATCCGCTGTCCTGCGTCGCCATCGGCTGCGGCCGGGTGCTCGAGCACCCACGCTGGATGAAGGGCGTGCTCGACTCCGCCCTTTAGGGGCCAGCGTCGAACGACCGCCTCAAATCCCTGTCACTGCGGGACAGCGCCGGTTCCAATTGGACCGGACTTCGCGATAGGCTTGACGTATCGGCGGGGGGCGTCCCGCCGATTCCCTCTTTTCCGGAAGGCGCGCCGTGGCGTTTCGCGACGGACCGTTCGAGAACCTCAAGGTGCCGCTGGCGTGGACCGCCGCGGTCGCGGTCGTCGCCTGCGCGGTCGGCGCGATCCTGCTGCTGCTCAGCGACCAGCGCGACCCGGCCTCGCCATACGCCGGCGCCCGAGCCGGAGTTGAGACCGTGGCCGCCCCGGTCGGCGGCGTTCTGGCTGCCCCGGTGCGCTGGTTCGGCCACCTGTCGGACGGGATCGGCGGCTACTTCTTCGCCGTATCGGAGAACCGCCGGCTGAAGCGCCAGCTGGCGGAGCTGGAGCCGTGGCGCGACCAGGCCATCGCGCTGAAGAACATCAACGCCCGCTACGAGGCCATGCTGGGCATCCGGCCCGAACCGCCGGTGCCCATGGTCACCGCCCGCTCGGTCTCCGACTCCCGCGGACCCTTCTCCAACGCCCGCCTGCTCGACGTCGGCGCGGCCCGGGGAGTCAAGGTCGGCAATCCCGCCATCAACGAGCACGGCCTCGTCGGGCGCGTCGTCGGGACGTCGCCGAACGTCAGCCGCATGCTGCTGCTCACCGACGTCGCCAGTCGCACGCCGGTGCTCGTCGACCGCACAGACGCGCGCGCCATCCTCACCGGGGACGGTTCCGGCAATCCCCGGCTGGAGTTCGTCCGCGGCGTCGGCTCCGTCCAGCCCGGGGACCGCATCCTGACTTCGGGGGACGGCGGGGCCTTTCCGAGGGGGCTGCCCATCGGCGTCGCGGCCCGGGGCGTGGACGGCAGCTGGCGCGTGAAACTGTTCAGCGACCGGGGCGCGATCGACTACGTCCGCATCCTGATGTTCGAGGACTTCGCCCAGCTGGTCGATTCCGAGGCCCTCAACGCGCCGCCTCTGGCCGCCCTCGGCACCCTCTCCGAAGCCACCCCGGCCCAGGC
>JANJTI010000053.1 GCA_024711185.1 Brevundimonas sp.
GCTTCATGGCGTGAATCTCCCCTCTCCGGCACGTTACATGCCTGCATGGGAGTCCAAGGTCAGGCTTTCGTGACGCGGGACAGCCGTCGCCTCAGATGTCGAGATTGGCGACCGAGAGGGCGTTTTCCTGGATGAAGTCGCGCCGCGGCTCCACCTCGTCGCCCATCAGGCGGGCGAACAGCGAGTCGGCGTCGGTGGCGTCGTTAACCTTGACCTGCAGCAGCGAGCGCACGTTCGGGTCGAGCGTCGTCTCCCAGAGCTGCTCGGCGTTCATCTCGCCCAGCCCCTTGTAGCGCTGCAGGGTCAGGCCCTTGCGGCCGGCCGCGAAGATCGCGTCGAGCAGCGCCGTCGGCCCGGAGACCGGCTCGCTCATCTCGCGGCGGCGCAGCACCGGGCGCTTGCCGTAGATCTCCTGGAGGCGCGGCGCGTAGCGGTCGATGGCGCGGGCATCGGCCGAGCCAATCAGCGCGGCGTCGAGCACCACCACTTCGCGCACGCCGCGCACGGTGCGCTCGAAGACGAAGCCGCCCGTGCCGTCGTTGGAGGGGTTGGCGCGGCCTTCCCAGCCGCGCTCGGTCTCCTCGGAGATCATGTCGAGGCGCGTCGCCACGTAGGCGGCGGCTTCCGCGGCGCGGCCGGGCTCCGACAGGACGGCGGCGTTGAGCGCGCCGGCGATCGCCGCCTGCTCGACCACGGCGCGCGAATAGCGCGTGTGCAGGCCGTTCATCAGCGTGCGCATGGCGAGCGCGTCGTCGACCACCGCCCGCAGGTCGGCGCCCGCCCGCACCTCGCCGTCGCCGAGCTGGAGCGAGGCGTCGTCGAGGCCGGACTCGACCAGGAACTCCTCGAAGGAGCGCTCGTCCTTGATGTACTGCGCGCTCTTGCCGCGCGTCACCTTGTAGAGCGGCGGCTGGGCTATGTAGAGATGGCCGCGCTCGATCAGCTCCGGCATCTGCCGGAAGAAGAAGGTCAGCAGCAGGGTCCGGATATGGGCGCCGTCGACATCGGCGTCGGCCATCAGGATGATCTTGTGGTAGCGCAGCTTGTCGATGTTGAAGTCGTCGCGGCCGATGCCGGTGCCCAGCGCCAGGATCAGGGTGCCGATGGTTTCGGACGACAGCATGCGGTCGAAGCGGACCCGCTCGACGTTGAGGATCTTGCCGCGCAGCGGCAGGACGGCCTGGTTCTCCCGATTGCGGGCCTGCTTGGCGGAGCCGCCGGCCGAGTCGCCCTCGACGATGAACAGCTCGGACTTGGCGGGATCCCGCTCCTGGCAGTCGGCCAGCTTGCCGGGCAACGAGCTGATCTCCATGGCGGTCTTGCGCCGGGTGAGCTCGCGCGCCTTGCGGGCGGCCTCGCGGGCGGCGGCGGCCTCGACGATCTTGGCGACGAGCTGCGTCGCCTCGACCGGGTGCTCCTCGAACCAGGTGGCGAGCCCCTCCTGGCAGAGGCCCTCCACGGCCGGGCGGACCTCGGAGGAGACCAGCTTGTCCTTGGTCTGGGAGCTGAACTTGGGATCCGGCACCTTGACCGAGAGGACGCAGGTCAGACCCTCGCGGGCGTCCTCGCCCGAGACCGAGACCTTTTCCTTGCGGGCGGCGCCGGCGGCGTCGATGTAGCTGCCCATGACCCGGGTCAGGGCGGCGCGGAAGGCCGACAGGTGCGTGCCCCCATCCCGCTGCGGGATGTTGTTGGTGAAGCACAGCATGGTCTCATGATAGCTGTCGTTCCACCACAGGGCGAGGTCGAGCTCGATGCCGTCCTTCCTGCCGCGGATGGTGATGACGTCCTTGAGCAGGGGCGACTTCGACTTGTCGAGGTGGCGCACGAAGGCCTCGACGCCGCCCTCGTAGTGGAGGATCTCCTCGAACGGCTCGGCCCCGCGGTGGTCGGCCAGCTTGATGACCACGCCCGAGTTCAGGAAGGCCAGCTCCCGCAGGCGGTGCTCGAGCGTCTTCAGGTCGAAGTCGATATGCGAGAAGGTGGTCACCGACGGGTAGAAGGTCACCTCGGTGCCGGTCAGGGGCTGGCCTGTGTCCTCGCGGATCGGGGCGTCGCCGGTGACGCGCAGGCTCTCGACCGTGTCGCCGCGCTCGAAGCGCATCTCGTGGCGCCGGCCCTTGCGGTAGATGACCAGCTTCAGCCAGTCGGACAGGGCGTTGACCACCGAGACGCCGACGCCGTGCAGACCGCCGGAGACCTTGTAGGAGTTCTGGTCGAACTTACCGCCGGCGTGCAGCTGGGTCATGATGACCTCGGCCGCCGAGACGCCCTCGCCCTCGTGGATGTCGGTCGGGATGCCGCGGCCGTTGTCGGTGACGGTGACCGAGCCGTCCTCATTGAGGATGACCTGGACCAGGTCGGCGTGACCGGCCAGGGCCTCGTCGATGGCGTTGTCGACCACCTCGTAGACCATGTGGTGCAGGCCCGAGCCGTCGTCGGTGTCGCCGATGTACATGCCCGGCCGCTTGCGCACCGCGTCGAGGCCCTTGAGCACCTTGATCGAGTCGGCGCCGTATTCCGGCGAGGGGAGGGTCTGGTCGGTCATTAATTCGGTCGGTGAGACGGCCCGCGACGGGGCCTGGAGAGGCGGTTCCGGGACCGCCTTGGGAGGACGGCTGGACCGGCGCGAATCCGGTCCGCGCCGAAGCCCTCAAGATATAGGAATTCGGGCGGGAATTGCGAGGAAAAGTGGGGGTTGAAGAGCGGTTTCAGGCCGGAGACCGGACATGGCGGATCGGCCTCCGGAGCGTCCGCGCCGGAAGGATGGGAAGGGAGCGGGGCGCCGGGCCTTCGCCCGGTCGGTGCAGTTGAAGTGACCGTATTCGGCGGAAGCTGACGCCCCGCGTGGTCGTTTTCCGTTC
>JANJTI010000181.1 GCA_024711185.1 Brevundimonas sp.
CACGCACCCGCTACAGCGCCCCTTCGCGGACGGCGCTGTCGACCGCCGCTGGTCCAGGGTTCGGCCCGCGGTCGTTGAGCGCGGTCTTCAGATAGATCAGCATGACCACCCCGAACTCGGCCGAGACTCCGGCCAGGGCGATGAAGCCCACGCCGGTGGCGACCGACTGGTGATAGCCGAGGAGATAGAGCAGCCAAATTCCGCCGACGAGGGCCAACGGCAGCGTGCCCATGATCAGCAACGCCTCGTCCAGCCGCCGGAAGGTCAGGTAGAGCAGGCCGAAGATGATCAGCAGGGTGGCCGGGACGACCAGGAGAAGCCGCTGCCCCGCCCGCTGCAGATATTCGAACTGGCCTGCGTAGGCGATGCTGACTCCCGGCGACAGCCGCACCTGGGCGCCGACGGCGTGGCGCAGGTCCGAGACCACGGAGTTGAGGTCCCGTCCCCGCACGTCGACATAGACCCAGGTAGACGGCCGGCCGTTCTCGCTCTTCAGCATCGGCGGGCCGTCGGCGACGGCCAGGGCGGCTACGGTTCCGAGGGTGATCTGCTGGCCCGACGGGGTCACGACCGGAAGGGCCCGCAGGTCCTCGACGCTGTCGCGCAACTCGCGCGGATACCGGACGCTGATCGGATAGCGGGCCAGGCCCTCGACGGTCTGACCGATCGTTTCGCCGCCGATGGCGCCGGCGACGACCGACTGGACGTCGGCGATGTTCAGGCCGTAGCGTCCCGCGGCGGCGCGATCGATGTCGACGTCGATGTAGCGCCCGCCGGTCAGCCGCTCGGCCAGGGCCGAACTGACCCCCGGCACGCCCTTGGCCACGCGCTCCACCTCGGCGGCGATGCGGTCCAGCTCCGACAGATCGCCTCCGGAGACCTTGACGCCGACCGGGCTTTTGATGCCGGTGGCGAGCATGTCGATGCGGTTGCGGATCGGCGGCACCCAGACGTTCGACAGGCCCGGAACCTGGACGGCGCGGTCCAGCTCCTCCACCAGCTTTTCCGGCGTCATGCCCGGCCGCCACTGGTCGCGCGGCTTGAACCGGATGGTGGTCTCGAACATCTCCAGCGGAGCCGGGTCGGTGGCGCTCTCGGCCCGGCCGGCCTTGCCGAACACCGTCTCGACCTCCGGGACGGTCCGGATCATCCGGTCGCTCCGCTGCAGCAGGCTGGCGGCCTGGGCGGCAGACAGGCCCGGCAGGGCGGAGGGCATGTAGAGCAGATCGCCCTCGTCCATCGCCGGCAGGAACTCGCCGCCGAGGCGGGACAGCGGCCAGGCCGAAGACACAAGCACCAGCAGGGCGACCGCGAGCGTCAGCCGGGGCCGCCGCAGCGCCAGATCGAGGGCCGGCCGGTAGACGCGGGTCAGGGCGCGGTTGACCGGATTGTCGTGCTCGGCGGGAATGCGGCCGCGGATCAGATAGCCCATCAGCACCGGCACGAGGGTGACCGAAAGGATCGCCGCCGCCGCCATGGCGTAGGTCTTGGTGAAGGCCAGGGGCGCGAACAGCCGCCCCTCCTGGGCCTGCAGGCTGAACACCGGCACGAAGGACAGGGTGATGATCACCAGGCTGAGGAACAGGGCCGGCCCGACCTCCGCGGCGGCCTCGGTGACCACCCGCCAGCGGGTATCCCCCTGCAGGCGCTCGCCCGGGTGATCGTGTTCCCACCGCTCGATGTGCTTGTGGGCGTTCTCGATCATGACGACGGCGGCGTCGACCATGGCCCCGATGGCGATGGCGATGCCGCCCAGCGACATGATGTTGGCGTTCACGCCCTGCAGGTTCATGACCAGCAGGGCGGCCAGGACCCCGAGCGGCAGGGTGAGGATGGCGACCAGGGCCGAGCGGGCGTGCCACAGGAACAGGCCGCAGACCAGCGCCACGACGATGAACTCCTCCAGCAGCTTGCCGCTGAGGTTCTCGATGGCGCGGTCGATCAGGCTCGAGCGATCGTAGACCGGGACGATCTCGACACCCGTGGGAAGGCCGGGTTTGAGCGCTTCCAGACGGTCCCGCACCTCACCGATCACGGCGCGGGCGTTCTCACCCGCACGCAGGACGACGACGCCGCCGACGACCTCACCCTCCCCGTTCAGTTCGGCTACGCCGCGCCGCATCTCCGGGCCGACCTGGACCGTGGCGACGTCGCCCAGCCGCACTGGCACGCCGCCCGCGGCGGTGCGGATCGGCACGGCGCGGAAGTCGTCCAGATCGGTCAGATAGCCGCTGGCCCGCACCATGTATTCGGCCTCGGCCAGCTCCAGAACCGAGCCGCCGGTCTCCTGGTTGGCGCGCTGCAGGGCGTCGGTCACGGCCTGGTGGGTGACGCCGTAGGCGGCCAGCTTCACCGGGTCGAGCACGACCTGGTACTGACGCACCATGCCGCCGATCGTGGCCACCTCCGCCACGCCAGGCACGGTCTTGAGCTCGTAACGCAGAAACCAGTCCTGCAGGCTGCGCAGTTGAGACAGGTCGTGGCGACCGGTCCGGTCGACGAGGGCGTACTGGTAGATCCAGCCGACCCCCGTGGCGTCGGGTCCGAGGGCCGGGCGCGCGGTCTCCGGCAAGCGGGCCTGGACCTGGTTGAGATACTCCAGCACCCGCGAGCGGGCCCAGTAGAGGTCGGTCCCGTCCTCGAACAGGACGTAGACGAAGCTGTCTCCGAAGAAGGAGTAGCCGCGCACCGTGCGGGCGCCGGGCACGGACATCATGGTGGTGGCCAGCGGATAGGTGACCTGGTTCTCGACGATCTGCGGCGCCTGCCCGGGGTACGGCGTGCGGATCACGACCTGGACGTCGGACAGGTCCGGCAGCGCATCCACCGGCGTGCCGCGCACCGCCAGAAGCCCGGCGGCGAACAGGGCCGCCGCAAGAATCAGGACCAGCACGCGCGCGCGCACCGACAGGCGAATGAGGGCGGCGATCATCAGTGCGCTTCCCCGTGTCCCGCATGAGCCGCCGACGGGGGGGCCGTGGGACCGGGCGGCGCAGCCGGCTGCGCCGCCCGGCCAGACCCGCCGGGCGTGCGGGGGGTTGGCCGGGCGGGGCGCGCCTGCGCGGGGGTGGCCCCGAGGGGACGGACGGCGACGCCGGAGAGGCTGGCTTCCGAGTCGATCAGGAACTGGCCGGAGGCGACCACCCGCTCCCCTTCGGCGAGACCCTCGAGGATCTGGGTCCGCCCCCCGGCCTCGCGGCCGACCCTGACCTCCGCCGCGCGGTAGCGGCCGTCGGCCTCGGCCAGCATGACCAGCGTTCGGGTCCCGGTGCGGATCACCGCCTCGGAAGGCGCCAGCAGCGCTTCCTCGCCCCCGCCGCCGAAGATCGCTCGCCCGAACATGCCGGGCCGCAGTCGGCCGCCGCGGCTGGAAAGCTCCACGCGGGCGACCAGGGTGCGGCTGTCGGCGGTGACTTCCGGCAACAGGGCGCTAAGGCGGCCGCCGAAGCGTTGCCCCGGGAACCCGGCGAAGGCGACCTCGACCGCCTCCCCGATGCGCAGCCGCGACGCCTCCGCTTCGGGGACGGCAGCGTTGAGCCACACCGTCGACAGGCCGTTGACCTCGGCCAGGGTCTGGCCGGCGGCGACGGTCATGCCGGCGCGCACGCCGAGCGTGCGGATCACGCCGTCCGTCGGACTGGTCACCGTCACGGTCGTGCGCGGGGTTCCGCTGCGCTCCACCGCCGACACAAGCGTGTCAGGCATGCCCAGCAGAAGCAGGCGTTGGCGCGCGGCGCGGACGAGAGGCTCGTCGCCGGTTCGCCGCACCGCGAGATACTCGGCCTGGGCCCCGCCCCACTCGGGAACCAGCAGGTCGACCAGCGGCGCGCCGGCCGCGATCACATCTCCCGGAGCCCGGCCGTAGACGCGCTGGACGAAGCCGCCGGCGCGGGCCTGCACCACGGCGATGTCCCGCTGGTTGAAGTCGACCACGGCCGGAACGGCCAGGGCGCCGGTCAGAACGCCGCGCTCGACGACGGCGTAGCGGGCGCCCAGGGCCTGGGTCAGGGCCGGATCGATCCGCACACCGCTCCCGGGCCCGGCCTCGTCGGCGTAGCGGGGCGTCAGAGGCATATCCATGAAGGGCGACTTGCCCGGCGCGTCGAAATGCCGGTCCGGGACCATCGGGTCGTACCAGTAGAGCACTCGCCGCTCGGGAGCCGTCGCCGCAGGAGAAGCACCCCCGGAGGGCGCGAAACGGACGCCGACGACGCCGGCGGCGGCGCCGACGGCCAGCAGACCGACGGCGCCGGCGATCAGCCGCAGGCGGTTCGCGGACATGCGGATCATTGCGGGTCCTCCCCGTAGGTGAGTGCGATGCGGACGGACTCGCGTACGACGAGGGCCTCCCGATCCAGGGTCTCGAGCCGGGTCTCGGCGAGCGCGGTGAAGGCCTCAATGACCTCCCCCAGACCCGCTCTTCCGGCGCCGTAGCTGGCGGTCTCCAGCCCCGCGCGATCCCGCGCGGCCGGCAGCAGCACGTCCCGGGCGCGCCGCCACTGCTCGTGGTGCATGCGATGGTCCGCAAGATCGGCTTCCAGGGCCGCCCGCAGCGACCGCGCCGCCCCCTCATGCTCCACACGAACCCTTCGGGCCTCGGCCGAGCGCGCCGCGATGACGGGATTCTGACGTTGGTCCGCAAACAGCGGCAGGCGGACGCGGGCCCCTACCGAGAGCATGTCGCCGTACGTCGGGTCGCGGCGGCCGTAGGCGAGTTCGAAACTCCAGTCCGGCTGACGTCCGGCGCGGGCCAGGTCGGTCTCCGCATCGGCGCGGCGGGCCGCCGCCGCCCGGGCGCGGAGCGCCGGCAGCCGCTCGAGCCCGTTGCGCAGACCCGCCTCGTCCAGCATCGCCTCGGGCGGCAACCCCTCGCTCCAGGGATCGGGCTCCCCGGTCCAGCGGGCGAGTTCCGCCCGCGCTCCCGCTTCAGCCGCAACGAGGGCGCTGCGCCGGTCCTGCAGCGCGGCCCTGAGACGGATGGGCGAGAGAGCGCCGGCGGGACGGTCCCCACCCGAGGCGACAGACGAGGGAGCGGCTTCCCAGAGCGGCTCCAGAGA
>JANJTI010000119.1 GCA_024711185.1 Brevundimonas sp.
GCGGTGCTGGTGCAGGACCAGGGCGGCTTCTCGCGCTCTATCCTGACGGCGCTGGACAATAGCGGCTATTTCGCGGTGACGCATGTGGCGCGCAGCACCGCGGATCTGGACAGGACGCTGGAACGCGGCGAGGCGCTCTTCGCCGTGATCATCCCCGCCGACTTCACCCGGCGGGTGGTGCGGGGCGAGCGGGCGCAGATCCTCGTCGAGGCCGACGCCTCCGATCCCTCGGCGACAAGCGGGGCCGTGGCGGCGTTGCTTGAGCTGCCGCAACAGGCGCTCGCCCGCGATCTGTCGGGGCCGCTGGCGGGGCGAACCTCGGGGACGGCGCCGTTCGAGGTGGTCGTCCACCGGCGCTACAATCCGGAAGCGATCACCGCCTGGAACATCGTACCGGGCCTGCTGGGCGTGATCCTGTCGATGACGCTGGTCATGATGACCTCGCTGGGTATGGCGCGGGAGCGCGAGCGGGGCACGATGGAAAGCCTGCTGGCCACGCCGGTGCGGCCGATCGAGGTGATGATCGGCAAGCTGACGCCCTATGTGCTGGTCGGTCTGGTGCAGGCGGTGCTGATCCTGGTGCTGGCGCGGGCGCTGTTCGCGGTGCCGATGAGCGGCGGCTGGCTGGCGCTGGGAGCCGGGCTGATGCTGTTCATCATAGGCTCGCTGGCCTTGGGCTTCCTGATCTCGACGCTCGCGAAGACGCAGCTTCAGGCCATGCAGATGAGCTTCTTCTACATGCTGCCGTCGATCCTGCTGTCCGGCTTCATGTTCCCCTTCCGTGGTATGCCGGACTGGGCCCAGACGCTGGGGCTGGCGATCCCGGTGACCCACTTCCTGCGCGTGGTGCGCGGGTCGCTGCTGAAGGGCGTGGGGCTGGAGAACGCGGGGCCCAGCCTGCTCGCACTGTTGCTGTTCGTCGTCGTGGTCGGCGCGTTGGCGATGCTGCGGTACCGGACCACGCTGGACTGACGGAGGCGGCCCCGCGGGGTGGAGCGCGCCGGCCGAACGTGGTTGGATAGGCGGTGCAGGAGGGGAGCCGTTGATCGCCGCCGGAGCCGCACTCGCCCTGATCGCCGCCTTGTGGGGCTCCGCCCAGGACCGGCCGGAGAGCGAGGCCGGGCGCTGCGCGCAGATCGACGCCGCCACCTTCGTGCTGGACGGCCCTGTCGATGAGGCCATGGCCGAATGCGTGCGCGGCGCGCTCCAGTCCACCACGACGGTCCTGATCGTCGACAGCGGCGGCGGCGACCTGCGGCACGCCCTCGATATCGCCGAACGCCTCGAGCCGCTGAGCCTGACGGTGCGGGTGCGAGAGCGATGCTACTCGTCCTGCGCCAACTACTTCCTGCCGGTGGCGGAGCGGGTCATCGTCGAACCGGGGGCGGCGATCGTGCTGCACGGCGGGGCCGATCCGAAGTTCCTGCAGGAGGAGGCGGTCGGGCGCCGCGAACCGCGCATTCGCGAGATCATGCGCGACGAGGGCGTCGACAGAGCGGAGGCCGAGGCGCGCTTCGAGGCAGGGCTCGAGGCCATCCGGACCCTGATCCTGCGCCAGGCCGCCTTCGCCGAGCGGCGCAATGTCGGCCCCGGCTGGTTTCTGTACCGGGAGCCGGGAGACCGCGAGGTCGGTCGCTGGCTGAGGGGCGAGCGAGGGTCGAGGCCGCATCCGTTCGGCTGGCGCTACCTGCTGGTCGAGGAGCCGATGATCCGGTCCTGCCTGCCCGATGTCGAGATCGAGCCGTTCCAGTCTCGGCTGGAGGCCGAGTTCATCGATAATCGCGAGCGCTGGTCCCGTTTCCGGCGGGCGGAAGGCCTGCGGTCCCTGACGCTGGAATGCGCTGAGCCGGCGGGAGCCTAGGCGGCCAGTCCCGCCTTCTTCAGCGTCTTGTAAGCCTTGATCACCCGCTGGAGCTTGGCCTCGGCGCCCCGATCGCCCCTGTTCAGGTCGGGGTGGAAGCGCTTCAGCAGCTCATGGTAGCGCGCCTTGACCGCCTTCTTGTCCGTGCGCACGTCGAGATCCAGATCGGCGAGGGCGGCGCGCTCGAGCCGGCCGATGCGCAGATCGTCCTCGCCGCCGGGACTGGCCTGCTCGCGGGTGCGGCGGCCGAACAGGCCGAAGCTGTCGCGCCAGCTGCCGGCGCCCTGGTTGTTGGCGGTGCCCATCTTGGCGGCGAAGGCGGCGGCTTCGCGGGTGAACTTGCCGGCCTTCATCTCCCAGGTCGGGCGGCCGCCGGTCATCGCCTCGTTCTCCTGGGCGGCGCGGATCTCGCCCTCGCTCATCCCGGCGTAGAAATTCCAGCCCTTGTTGTACTCGGCGGCGTGGCCCTGGCAGAAGTCGTAGAAGTCGTGCAGCCGCTCGCGCGACTTGGGCGCCTTCGCCGTGGCGGGGCGGCGGCAGTCGGGCCACTGGCAGGCCTTCTCGCCGGGCTTGAAGCCGAGCACGTCGGCAGCCGCGGCCTCCTCTTCGGGACGCGGCGGCTTGACGCGCATATCCCTGAAGCGCGGCTTGTATTGAAAGGCGGACGACATCTCCCGAAGTGTAGGGCCGAATTGGTCCGCAACAAGGAGCCGCCCGTGACCGAAGGCCCGATCGCCCGGAAAATCCGTGAAAAACTCGTCGCGGCGCTGAATCCGCAGCGGCTGGAGATCGACGACGACAGTGCGCGTCACGCCGGTCATCATCACGAGGGGGGGATCGACGGACGGGCCGGAGGCGAGAGCCATCTGAACCTCACGGTTGTCTCCAGCGCCTTCGAAGGGCAGGGGCGGGTGCAGCGGCAGCGGCTCGTCAACGACCTGTTGCGCGAGGAACTGGCCGGCCCCGTCCACGCCCTGTCCGTACGAGCTTTGACGCCCGCCGAGGCTTCTGTCCCGTAACGCCGTTCCGGTCGGTCCGGACCGTTCACCTCGTCTTAGAACCTTCGCCCTAGCTTTCCGGCGGGCCGAAACGGGGGGAACGCGCGCGATGGTGGAATCGGACGGCATCGGCAAGGCTGCTGGCGATCCCGACGCGGGAGAAGCCGCCCAGGCGCTGCGCGCGATCCTCCAGACTCAGTATCTGCGCTACCTGATCATCGCCAGCTGGGCCGTCGGCCTGTTCGCGACCGTTGGCTGGGCCCCGGCGACGCTGTGGTTCATCGGCACCCTCGCGGCCGGCGCCGTGCGCGGCTCGTTCGAGAAGCGCATCAGCCAGCGGGTCGGGACCGGTTGGGGCTTGATCTTCCCCGCCGTCGCCACGGCCACCACAGCCGCCTGGGCGACCGCTCCCCTGCTGGCGTGGTTCTCCGGCGCCGAGTTCGGTCCGGCCCTGGCTCTCGCCCTGCTGGTCTCGGGCTATGTGCTGGTGTTCGCCCAGCTGCGCAGCTCGCCCCGCCAGGCGGTGGTGATCTCGTCTCCCTATGGCGTGGCCGCGGTGATCATCGCCGGCAGCCTGTGGGGCACGCCGCAGTTCTGGCAGTTCCTCGCCATCGTGCCTTTCACCGGCGCGGGCCTGTTCGTTCTGGTGATGATGACGATGCTGCGGGAAGAGCGCATCCGCGCCTTCCAGGAGCATCAGGCCCACCTGATCGAGGAGCTGGAGGCGGCGCGCGACCGCGCCAACGCGGCCTCGGACGCCAAGTCGAACTTCCTGGGGGTGATCTCGCACGAGCTCCGTACGCCAATGAACGGGGTGCTGGGCGCGGCGCAGTTGTTGAACGCCACCCGCCTGGAGCCCACCCAGCGCGAGTATCTGTCGATCATCCGCAACTCCGGCGACAACCTGCTGTCGCTGCTGAACGACATCCTCGACATGACCAAGATCGAGGCCGGCAAGATGACCTTCGAGGTCGTCGACGTGAACGTGGCCGATCTGCACAAGCGGGTCATCGGCCCGTTCCAGGCGCAGGCCGAGGCCAAGGGTCTGACGTTCACCACCCGGCAGGAAGGCGAGATTCCGGCCGTGGTCCGCGGCGATCCGCTGCGCGTCTGCCAGGTGATCCACAATCTGCTGTCGAACGCCGTCAAGTTCACCGACGCCGGCGAGATCCTCTACACCGTCCGCGGCGAGCGGCTGGACGACCGGCGCGTTCGGTTCGAGTTCGCCGTCAGGGATTCCGGAGCGGGCATCGCGCCCGAGGACATCGAGCGGCTGTTCCAGCCGTTCACCCAGGTCGACGCCTCCTCCACCCGCCGGTTCGGCGGCACGGGCCTCGGGCTGACCATTTCCCGGCGCATGGCCAACATCATGGACGGCGACATCACCGTGGAATCCACGGTCGGCGAGGGTTCGACCTTCCTGTTCTCGGTCGAGGCCGTCGTGGTCGAATGGGCGCGCGAGGAAGAGGCCGAGCCGATCGTGGCGGAGGTCGCCGGGGGCCAGTCCCTCAGCGTGCTTGTGGTCGAGGACCATCCGGTCAACCGCATGATCCTCGAGGCGTGGATGGGGTCGGCTGGACACGTCTCCACAACGGCGGAGAACGGCCAGATCGCGCTTCAGGCGGCTGGCGAGCAGCGTTTCGATCTGATCGTAATGGACGTGAACATGCCGGTCATGGACGGCCTGAGCGCGACGCGGGCAATCCGCGCCGGCGACGGGCCTAACGCCGAGACCCCCATCGTGGTGTTGTCCGCTTCGGCGCGCACCGAGGATCACGAGGCTGGTCTGGAAGCCGGCGCGGACGCCTATCTCAACAAGCCGATCGACTTCGCCGCCCTCGCCCTGGTGATGAACCGGGTCGGCGCCGGGCGCGCCGCCGTGCGGGCGCTGGTCGGCAGCGGCGAAACGGCGGCGGCCGCCGCCTGATCCCAAGGGCCGGGAGAACCCGCGGCGGGCGGAATGACAGATGGCGTGAGCGGCTCAGCCCCTCGACGCCCGCCAACGTCGCCCCGGAAGGAGACTTCCGGGGCGTTTTCGCGTTTGCTCGAAGCTGTGCCCTGATGAGGTCGGATGCGCGCCTTCGCCGAACTGCTGGACCGCCTGTCGCTGACGGCCTCGCGCAACGCCAAGCTGGTGCTGCTCAGGGACTACCTCCGCGCGACGCCCGATCCTGACAGGGGCTGGGCGCTGGCCGCGCTGACCGGAGATCTGAGCTTCGACGCCGCCAAGCCGGCGATGATCCGCAAGGCAGTGGAGGCGCGCGTCGACCCCGTGCTGTTCGGCTGGTCGTGGGACTACGTCGGCGACATG
>JANJTI010000199.1 GCA_024711185.1 Brevundimonas sp.
TGGTCGGCGGCTCGGGCTCCGGCAAGACCGTGCTGCTCAACTCGATCATCGGCCTGAAGGAGCCGGAGGGCGGCAGCGTGAAGCTGTTCGGCCATGACCGCGCCGAACTGACCAAGGCCCAGGCCGCCGACATCGAACGGCGCACCGGCATCCTGTTTCAGCAGGGCGCGCTGTTCTCCTCGCTCAGCGTCATCGACAACGTCGCCTCGCCCCTCGTCGAGCATACCCGGCTGCCGAAGGACGTCATCCGCGAGCTGGCCGAGATGAAGATCGCCATGGTCGGCCTGAAGCCGGAGTCGCACCATCTCAAGCCGGCCGAGCTGTCGGGCGGGATGCGCAAGCGGGTGGGGCTGGCGCGGGCCCTGGCGCTGGACCCGGAACTGCTGTTTCTGGACGAGCCGACGGCCGGTCTGGACCCGATCGGCGCCGGGGCGTTCGATGATCTGATCCGCCGGCTGTCGGACGACCTGGGACTGACGGTTTTCATGATCACCCACGACCTCGACACGCTGTACGCGATCACGGACAAGGTGGCCGTGGTGGCCGACAAGCGCATCGTGGCCAAGGCGACGGTCCAGGAGCTGGAGCAGTCCGATCATCCCTGGATCAGGGAGTATTTCCTGGGGCCGCGCGGACGCGCCGTCCGCAAGGCCGCGTAAGGAGCGGGACGAGATGGAAAGAGACGCCCATTACGCCGCGGTCGGCATCGCCACCATCGCACTGATGGCGGCGCTGGTGGTGTTCGCCATGTGGCTGGCCCGCCTGTCGTTCAACGAGGAGTTCGACCTCTACGACATCGTCTTCTACGGGCCCGTCCGCGGGCTGTCCGAGGGCGGCGAGGTGCACTTCAACGGCATTCGCGTCGGCGAGGTCACGGACCTGAACCTCGACCCCAACAAGGGCGACCAGGTCATCGCCCGCATCCGGGTGGACGCCACCACGCCGGTCCGCGTGACCTCGCGCGCCCAGCTGGAGCCGCAGGGGATCACCGGGCTGAACTACATCCAGATCACCGCCGGCAATCCGAACAGCGCCATCCTCAAGACCCAGTACCCGGACAATGTGGTGCCGGTGATCCAGAGCCAGCCGTCGCCGATCGCGGAACTGCTGTCGGGTTCCGGCACGGTGCTGGCCCAGACGGTCGACGCGCTGAACCGGATCAACCGGGTCCTCTCGGACGACAACGTCCGTTCGTTCTCGACCAGTCTGAAGAACATCGAGAGCCTGACCACCGAGCTGGAAGCCCGCAAAGGCATGCTGCAGCAGCTGGAGCAGGCCCTGACGCGCGCCAACTCGGCTGTGGCCGAGTACGAGCGCCTGGCGGTGAGCACGCGCCGGATCGTCGAAACCGACGGCCAGCAGGCCATCGCCGAGATCAATTCGGCGGCCCGCGACGCGCGTTCCGCTATCGCGTCGATCAACCGCTCGGCGACGAACCTCGAGCAGCCGATCAGCGACTTCGCCAGCACTGGCCTGCCGCAGTTGCAGCAGACCATCCAGCAGCTGGAGGAGGCGACGCGTTCGCTGCAGTCGCTGATCGACGACGTGCGCGAAAGCCCCCGCGAATTCATCCAGCGTCCGCCCTCGGTCGAAATGGAGGTCGAGCCTTGATCCGCACCCTGACGAGAACCGCCGCGGTCGCGGCCGCCGTCGCCGCTCTTGGCGGCTGCGCCCTGCTGTCGAGCCCGGAGCCGGTCAACCTTTACCGCTTCGGCGCCGCGCCGGACACGGAGGTCGGCGCCTCCGGTGCACCCGCGGGCCAGGTCCAGGTGGCCATGCGCCGGCCCGAGTTCGTGCAGGCGGCCCGGGACGACCGCATTCTCGGGGTCACCGGCACCGACGCCGCCTACATCCAGGGCGCGCGCTGGGTCGCGTCGGCCGACGTGCTGTTCAGCGACGCGCTGGAGGACGCCTTCGCCGCCGAGGCGCGACGGGTGCGGCTGATCGGACCGCGCGAGCTGACCCGGGCGGAGCAGACGCTGGACGTGGACGTGCGCACCTTCGAAGCCCGCTATGTGGCGCCGGGCGTCGCGCCGACGGCGACCATCGTCGCCCGCGTGCGGTTGTTGAACGCCCAGGAGCGGACGGTGGCGGCGGAGCAGATCTTCGCTGTCGAGCAGCCGGCGGCGGCCAACCGGGTCAGCGCCATCGTCGCGGCCTTCGACGCCGCCACGCGGGATCTGAACAGCCAGATCGTCGCCTGGACCGACCAGAACGCGCGCTAGAGGTCCGCCCGGATCACGGCGAGGCGGCGCTCGACGTCGGTTCGCCGCTCCCGCCCGATCGTGAGCTCCCCCAGGGCGGCGTCAATGCGGCCCAGCAGGTCGTCACGCAGGCGCAGCAGGCGTTCGCGGTCGGGGCGGACCTTCTTCGGGCGGCGGCCGGACAGGCCCAGCGCGTCCTTCCAGTCGTCCCGCCAGGCGGCGACGCCGTCGGCGCAGGCGCGGAGGCGCTCCGACGCCCGGGCGTCGGCGTTCTGGGCGCGACGCAGCAGGGGCAGGGCGGAGACGGCGGAGGAGCGGCAGGCGTCGAGCGTGGCGCGCCGGGCGGCCAGAGGATGCGGCTCGTCCCCCTCCGCCGGGGGGCCGGACATCCGGCGGGCCGCGACGAGCAGGTGGGCGTCGAGATCGGCCACGGCGTCGCGAATCTCGCCCCAGACGCCGTCGAGCACGCCGGAACGGCGGGCGGCGCCTTCGATCCGGCCCGACAGGTCGGCGGCGACCCCTGAGAGGCTGGCCGCGGCCCGGTTGTACGCCTCCCGGAAGCGCTTCAGGCGGCGGCCGCGGCTGTCGAACAGGCCGGCGAGGCCGCGGCGGGGTTCGAGCGCTTCCGGATGCAGGGCGTCGAGGGTCTGGCGGGCGTGGGTCAGCTGGGCGACGGCCTCGGTGAGGTCGCCGGTGCGGACGGCGGCGAGGGCCCGCTCCAGTCGCTCGACCGCGGCGGCGCGGGCGGATTCGGCGAAGCTGTCGACCTGCGCCTCGTCGAGGGCGGCGTCTATGGACTCGACGCGCGCGGCGTCCGGCTCCGGCGCGCAACCCTGCCAGCGATAGGCCCCGTCAGCCATGACCTGTGCTCCCACCGGCCCGGCTCTGCGGCCGGTGCGGACGCAGTATGACTACGACATCGGCGTTACGGCAACGGTCGAGGCCCGGGCTCGCCATGGCGCGCGCGATGGCGGAAGATGCTCGCCGGAAGGGGAGGGTCGATCCGCCGTGAACGCACCGCTGCATCGTCGCATGGTTCTGGCCGGGCTGGGGGTCGCCGGCTTGGCTGGATGCGCGGCTTCGCCGACGACGCTGGTCGCGGCCCGGAGGCCGGGCTTCCTGCGGCCGGGTCTCGCGCCCCTGTCGACCCACCCCGAGCGGCTGAGCCGCATCACCGTCTGCACGCGGCCGTTCCGGGCGGCGGGGCCGCGCATCGAGGCGGAGGCCGTCGGCAACAAGCGGGTGGTGCACAACTACGGCCACGGCGGCTCAGGCTGGTCGCTGTCGTGGGGGGCGGCGGCGGCGGCGCGCGATCTGGCGCTGGCGGCCGGCGTCGGGGATGTCGCCGTGATCGGCTGCGGCGCGATCGGCCTGACCACGGCGCTGCAGATCCTGCGATCAGGGGCGCGGACGACCATCTACGCCGCGGAGCGCACGCCGCACACGCGCTCCGCGCGGGCCACCGGGGTGTGGTCGCCGGACTCGCGGATCGCGGCGGAGGACGCCGTGCCGGCCGATTTCCCGGCCCACTGGGAGGCGATGGCGCGGCGGTCGTGGGCGGAGCACCACGCCTTTGTCGGACTTGATGGCGAGCCGGTGAAGTTCATCGACCAGTACAACCTTCGGGGCGCGCGGGGGGCGAACGCGGCGGTGGGGCCTGCGCCGAGCCCGGGACGGGTCGATTTCGTCCGCTACGAGGCCCGCCTGGAGGGGCTGACGCCCTCGTCGCGCGCGCTGCGGCCCGATGAGCATCCTTTCCCGGTGGAGTCGGCGCGGGTGTTCCCGCAGATGACCTTCAACGTGGCGGAGTATGCGCGGCAGCTGACCGAGGCCTTCCTGATGGAGGGCGGGCGCATCGTGGAGCGCAGGTTCGGCCATCCCTCGGAGCTGGCGGAACTGGCCGAGCCGGTGGTGGTCAACTGCACCGGCTACGGGGCGCGGGCGCTGTTTGGAGACGACAGCGTCGTGCCGGTGCGAGGCCAGATCGCCTGGCTGACGCCGCAGCCGGAGGTGACCTATGCCCTGTGGTACCGCTCGATCAGCGTGGTGCCGCGAGCCGACGGAATCGTCATCCAGGCCAACGGGTCGAGCCAGATGGTCGGCTACGGCGTCGAGGACGAGACCCCGGACCGGGCCGACGCGGAGCGGGCGCTGGCCGCGCTCGCCCCGCTGTTCGCGACCGCCGGGGGTCAGCCGACGCCGGGCTTCACCGTGTAGGCGGCCTCGGTCTTCGCGGCGACCTCGTCGAGGGCCACGCCGTCGGCGAGTTCGATCAGTTCGAGGCCCGCGCCGTCCGGTTTGACGTCGAAGACGCACAGGTCGGTGATGATGCGGCTGACCACCCCGGTTCCGGTCAGCGGCAGGGTGCAGCGCTTCAGCACCTTGGACTGACCGTGCTTGTTGGCGTGCTCCATGACCACGACCACGCGCTTGACGCCGGCGACCAGGTCCATGGCCCCGCCCATGCCCTTCACCAGCTTGCCCGGGATCATCCAGTTGGCGATGTCGCCGTTCTCGGCCACCTCCATGGCGCCGAGGATGGACAGGTTGATATGGCCGCCGCGGATCATGGCGAAGCTGTCCGAGGAGCTGAAGTAACTGGTCTCGGGAATTTCGGTGATGGTCTGCTTGCCGGCGTTGATCAGGTCGGGATCGACCTGGTCCTCGTAGGGGAAGGGGCCCATGCCGAGCATGCCGTTCTCGGACTGCAGGGTGACCTCCATCCCCTCGGGAATGTAGTTGGCCACCAGGGTCGGGATGCCGATGCCGAGGTTGACGTAGAAGCCGTCCTGCAGCTCTTGCGCGGCGCGTTCGGCCAGTTGTTCGCGGGTACGGGCCATGATCAGACGCCCTCTTTCTGGCGGATGGTGCGCTGTTCGATGCGTTTTTCGGGCACGGTCT
>JANJTI010000218.1 GCA_024711185.1 Brevundimonas sp.
GAAGCGCCGCATGCCGGGATTGACCGCGCCGCCCGGACCGCCGTGCAGCACCACGACCGGCAGCCCCTGGGGGTTGCCGCATTCCTCGTACCAGACCTCGTGCACGCTCCCGGTCTGCAGGTAGCCGGTGGCGTACGGCTCGATCTCCGGGAACAGGTCGCGGCGCGGGGTGTCGGGCGCGGGGAAGGCCATACTCAACCGGTCTCTCTGCGGGCTCAGGCGGAAGGGGTGGAAAGCCGCAATGCGGCGCCGGCCAGCAAAAGCCAAGCCGCGATCATCAGGACTCCGCCGATCGGGGCCACGGCCCCCATGAAGGCGAGATCCATCAGGCCGATGGACGACAGGGCGAGGGCGAAGACCAGGCCGCCACCGGCGGCCAGCCAGCCGGCGATCGCGCCCATTCGCCCGACCCATGTCCAGAGGGCGCAGACCAGCGCCAGCAGGGCGTGGACCATCTGGTAGTGCGCGCCCGTGGTCAGCAGGGCCTTCACCGCCGGCCCGGCGCCGTGCGCGGCGAAGGCGCCGAGGCCGACCGCCATGGCGCCGTTCAGGGCCGCGAAGGCGGCGAGAGCGCGATTCCCCCTCATCCGGTTACGCTAGCCGACAGAATCCGCCGCGTCTGCTATGCGCGCCGGCATGAACGCCGCCGCCCGTATGGCTTTGCAGTATGTGTTGCTCTTCGGCGCCACCGGGGTCAGCCTTCCCTTCGCGGGCCTGTGGTTTCGCGCGCAGGGCCTGACGGGCGCGGAGATCGGCGCCTTGCTGGCCGCGCCGATGCTCGGACGCGTGGTCACCGGGCCCCTGCTCGCCGTCTGGGCCGACGGTTTCCGCACCCGACGCGCGCCCATCGCCCTGCTCGGCGGGATCATGGCGGCAGGCTACGCGGGAGCCGGCCTGACCGACATCTTCGCGGTCCGGGCGGTGTGCTGGTTCGTCGGGGCCACGGCGGCGGCCGCGCTGATCCCGCTTTCCGACGTCCTGACGCTCCGCCTGGCCGCGCGGCACGGCTTTACCTTCGCCCTGCCGCGCGGCTGCGGCTCGGCCGCCTTCGTGGTCGCCAACGTGGGGGTCGGAGCCATGCTCGTTTCCGCCCCGGCCGACATGGTGGTTGTCTGGATCACCGTCGCCGGCGTCGCGATCGCCGCAGCCGGGGCCCTGGTCCTGCCGGCCGAGCCGGTGGGGGAGGGAACCCCGCTTCGCGGCCGCGAGCGTTTCCGGGGCGTGGGTCGGCTGGTCGTGGATCCGGTCTTCATGACCGCCATCTTCGCCGTGGGGGCGGTGCAGGCCGCTCACGCATTCCAGTACGCCTTCTCGGCCATCCTGTGGAAGGCGCAGGGGATCAGCGAAGCGACGACGGGCCAGCTGTGGGCGTTCGGCGTGGTTGTCGAGATCGCGCTGATGTGGCTGTTCGAGCCGTGGCGTCGCCGTGCCGGGATCGGACCCTGGGCCCTGCTGGTCGCCGGATGTCTGGCCGGGGTGGCGCGCTGGACGGCCATGGCCTTCGCGCCGCCGCTGTGGCTGCTCTGGCCGCTCCAGGCCCTGCACGCCCTGACCTTCGCCGCGACCTTCCTGGCTGGCGTCCAGATCGTCGAGAGACTCGCGCCGCGCGAGGCACAGACCGCCGCCCAGACGCTGAGCTCGGTGCTCTCCGCCGGGGTGCTGATCGGAGGCGCGACCGCCCTCTCGGGCCCGCTGTACGATCGCTGGGGCGCTGGTGGATATGGCGCGATGGCCGCCCTGACCGTGGCCGGCCTGCTGGCGGCTCTGCCGTTACGGCGGCGACTCGCCTAGAGCGGCCGGGGGCGCGGCAGGGGCGACAGGTGCCGGGCCATCGCTTGGGCGGCGACCTTGACCGCCCGCCGGACGGTGTCGTCGGAGGCGCCCGCCGGCGCCCGCAGCAGGCCCACCGACGGCGCATCGGCTTCGTCCGGCAGGGCGGACAGAACCCGGTAGAGCAGGTAGCTGCCGGCGTCCGCTTCAGCCTCCGAGGTGGCCTCGGCGGCCAGGCCGGCCTCGCGCAGCGCCTGCACCATTTCGGCGGCCGGCGCCGTGCTGCGCACCACTGCCGGCCCGGAGCCTTCGAGCCGACCGGACCCGTCCTCCGTACGGTTCTCGGCGCGGATCTGTAGATGAAACCGGTCCGTCCGCCGGGTCGGCCCGACCAGCAACAGAGCGCGCCGCCGGGGGTCGGCCAGGCGCGCGATCAGAGCGTCGGCCAGGGTCGCTGGCTCGTCTGCCGGAAGCGGGTCCGTCCGGGCGCCCACAGGGCTCCACGGTTCGCCCGACAGATCCTCGACCGGATCCCACGGGGTATCTTCGGGGGCCCACGCGCAGATGACGAGGCCCGGCCGGGTGTCCGGAGAGGTCTGTGAAACGTCTGACATCCACCGGATCCTCAATCTGCTGCGGCCGTTTCCGGCACCGTGTCCGCGCCCTCGCCCGGGCGTCAAGTCCGGGCGACCGGCTGCGTTCAGGCGAGGTCGCCGATCGCCGCGTCCAGCAGCATGAACGCCCGCCCGCCATCCGAGGTGAGGCGACCCAGCACCCCGGCCGCATCGCCTGCTTCCGCGTCGGCGGCGAGGCGACGGCCGAAGGCGCGCACGAAGCTTTCCGCGTCGGCCCGGAGGGCGGGGTCCGTCAGCACACGGCGGGAAACGCTCCGGACTGCCGCCGGGGCGACCTTGCGAACGACCTGGCGGGCGCCTTCAGGGTCGCGCGCGCCGACAGCACGCGCCGCTTCCTCGACCCGGGAACGGGGCAGCAGCGCATTGGGGTCGACGCCCATTCTCCGGACGGCGCTGACGATCCGGTCGCCGACCGTGTCGAGGTCCTCGTCCTGCCCTCCGGCCTCGGGCATGGCGGGTGTTTCGAGGTCCAGCGGCGCCTCGCCCGGGCCGTCGTCGATCAGATCGCTCCAGTCCATGGGGCCGCCGGCGGGCGGCGCCGGAGGCGGCGGCGTCGGCGCCGGCTCGAGCTTCAGCCGCCCGCGCAGCCCGAAGCCGCGGGGCTCGTGGGGCCGGTCCGTACGACCCCCGGCCGCCGGCTCGGCAGGCGGTTCCGCGCGTCGGCGAACGGGTGCGGTCTCGCCGGACACCACGCCCATCAAGCGGACCGCCTCGGTCAGCATGTCGTAGTTCCGGCGGACGCGTTCCTGGAAGCTGGCGTCAAGCGCCTCGGTGTCGGCGGCGGCCTTCTGTGACGCCGCCGCGAGGGCGGCGAGCCCGTCCTCCACCGAGCGCCGCACGCTCTCGACGCGCTCGCGCGCCTCGTCGGGCAGCCGGGCGGCGCGATCGTCCAGTTCGCCGAGACTCTCGTCGATCCGCGAGAGGGCGGCGTCCATCCGCTCCACCACCAGCTCCAGCCGGTCGAGGGCGCGCTCGCCAGCGGCGTCGACCAGGGCGCCCGTCTCATCGACGATGCGGCGGGCGCTTTCGACACGGGCGTCGGCGGCTTCGTCGGCCTTGCGGGCCGCGTCGAACAGGACCTCGCCGAGGCGATCGGCGCGAACCTGGGCCTGATCCACCGCGTCGGCGGCCGCCGTCCGCGACTCCTCGGCGGTCGCCTGCATCGCCGCGAGGGCACGCCGGGTCTCCTCCATCAGCGCGTCGCGCGCCTCCGCCGCGAGCGCCTCGAAACGGTCGAGCGCCACCTTGGTCGCCGCGTCGAAGCCGTCCGCCTCTCGTTGCGACATCTCCACGAGGGC
>JANJTI010000234.1 GCA_024711185.1 Brevundimonas sp.
GGTGCGACATCACCGCGGTGTAGGCGGCGCGGTGCGCGGTCTCGACGGCGTCGAGCGTCTCGGACAGGGTGCCGATCTGGTTGACCTTGACGAGGATCGAATTGGCGACGCCCATGCGGATGCCGTCGCGCAGGCGGGCGGAGTTGGTGACGAACAGGTCGTCGCCGACGAGCTGGGCCCTGGAACCGACGAGGTCGGTCAGCGTCTTCCAGCCTTCCCAGTCGTCCTCGGCCATGCCGTCCTCGATCGAGATGATCGGATAGTCAGCGACGAGCTTCGCGAGGTACTTGGCCTGCGCTTTCGGATCGCGGGTCTTCCTCTCGCCCTCGTAGACGTAGCTGCCGTCCTTGAAGAACTCGGTCGAGGCGCAGTCGAGCGCGATGGCGACGTCCTCGCCCGGCTTGTAGCCGGCCTTCTCGATCGAGGCCATGACGAAGTCGAGCGCGGCCTGCGCGCTCTTCAGGTTGGGGGCGAAGCCGCCCTCGTCGCCGACATTGGTGTTGTGGCCGGCGTCCTTCAGGCCCTTCTTCAGCGTGTGGAAGATCTCCGCGCCCCAGCGCAGCCCCTCGCGGAACGAATCCGCGCCGACCGGCATGATCATGAATTCCTGGAAGTCGATCGGGTTGTCGGCGTGGGCGCCGCCGTTGACGATGTTCATCATCGGCACCGGCAGCACGTGCGCGCCGGCGCCGCCGACATAGCGGTAGAGCGGCAGCGAGGCGGCCTCGGCGGCGGCCTTGGCGACGGCGAGCGACACGCCCAGAATGGCGTTGGCGCCGAGCCGCGCCTTGTTCGGCGTGCCGTCGAGGTCGATCATCGTGCGGTCGATCTGGATCTGGTTCTCGGCCTCGAGGCCGCCGATGGCCTCGAAGATCTCGCCGTTGACGGCGTCGACCGCCTTCTGGACGCCCGTGCCGCCCCACTGATCCTTGTCGCCGTCGCGCAGCTCGACGGCCTCGTGCGCCCCCGTCGAGGCCCCGGACGGCACGGCGGCGCGACCGAAGCTGCCGTCGTCCAGCACCACGTCCACCTCCACCGTCGGGTTGCCCCGGCTGTCGAGGATCTGGCGGGCGACGATTTCGGCGATGTCGGTCATGGGGCGCTCTGTGTGCGGATGGCGAGGATTGGGTCGCGTTTAGCCCGTCGGGAGCAGGCGGAGCAAGGCGGACCGCCGCCGCCCGCAGGATCGACAAGGTGGGCGCGACGCCGCCTCAGGCGCAGCCCTCGACGTACTGGATCGAGGGACCGCCGGCGCGAATGGCCTTCACGGCGCCGTCCTGGCCGACCTCGAACACCAAACCGCGGGCATTCGGGTCCTCGACGTAGCCTGCCCCGCCCCCGCGGCTCCAGACGGTAATGTAGCCGGCCGGCGCCGGCTCATACTTGTGCGGTTCGCGCGCCGCGTCGGCCCCATAGGCCGCGGCGATGCCGTCGCCGGGGTCGCCGACGCCGTGGCCGCGGTCCGTGGTCACGTCCGACGGGCGGACCAGCGAGATGCGGGTCAGCCGGTCGCGCTCGATCATCACCAGCATGGCCTCGGGCGCCCGCTCCGGGCGGAACTCGTCGCAACTGGCCGGATCAGGCCCGCCGACCGCCTCCGGGTTTGCGTCATCGCCCAGGGCGGCGACCACTTCGGCGCGGGTCATGCCGATGCGCAGCGGCCCCCAGCCCTCGGCCGTGAGGCGGGGCGTCGTGGAGGTGGCGGCGGGCGGGGGCGTGGGCTGCGGGGCAGCTTCGGGCGGACCGCCGTTTTCGGCTCCGCAGGCGGCGAGGGCGAACACGGCGGACGTCAGCAGCAGGCGGCGGATCATGGAAGCCCTCCGGTGAATCGAGGGCGCATCAACGCACGAAAACGGCGCGCGGAGCACCGCGCGCCGTCGATCGCGTCAGCGTCGATGAAAGACCTAGTCTTCCTTCGGCGTCAGAACCTGGCGGCCGCGATAGGTGCCGGTCTTCAGGTCGATGTGGTGCGGGCGCTTCAGCTCGCCGGTGTCCTTGTCCTCGACGTAGGCGTTCGTACCCAGGGCGTCGTGGGCGCGGCGCATGTTGCGACGCGAGGGCGATACTTTCCGCTTCGGAACGGCCATGTCCGTCTCAATCTTCTGGTCGGGCGCCCGTGAGAGCGCGAAAACAACAGCGGCGGCCCCCGGAAGAGCCGCCACGCGAGCGCGGGCTTATGCATGAAGCCGTGGGGCTTTTCAAGGGCGGAGGCCAGCGAAGGTGGAGGTGTCGCGCCTGGCCCGCCAGTCCCGCCGCGTCAGGGCGTAGTACAGGCTGTCCTTCCATTCGTCGCCGACCTTCAGCGTCCGCTCGGCGAAGCCGGTGCGGACGAAGCCGAGGCGTTCCAGCAGGCGAATCGAGGCGCGATTCTCCGGATCGACGTCGGCGGTGAGCTGGTCGAGCGGGCGGGTGGCGAGGACGTGGTCGACGGCGGCGGACACCGCCTCGTGGGCCAGCCCCTGCCCCCAGTGGTCGGGGTGCAGGATGTAGCCGACCTCGGGCAGGCGCCAGAAGCCGGCCTTGCCGATCACCAGCCCCTCGCGCTCGACCACGAAGTCCGGCTGGTCGGGACCGTTGGCGAGCATGCTGTCGAGCCAGGCCGCGGTCTGGTCGCGGGTGGCGTGCGGCGGGGTCGACCACCAGCGCGTCGCCCGCGGATCGGACAGCACCGCGTGCATCGCCGCCAGGTCCTCAGGCCGGGCGGAGCGCAGCCTCAGGCGGGCGGTGACGATCTCCATGCGCCAGCGTCGCCGCCTTGATCGGGCAAGGTCAAGTCAGGTCGCGGGCCAGCACCACGAAGGCGAGATCGTCCCGCTTCGGCAGGCCGAAGCGTGGATCGGTCGCGGGAAACGGCCGGACCTCGCCCGTCGGCAGGTAGCCGCGGCGCGCATACCAGTCGATCAGTTCCGCCCGCTGGACGATGACCGTCATCTCCATCCTGCGGGCCCGGAAGCGGGCGCAGGCCTCGCCTTCGGCGGCGGCGATCAGCGCCCGCCCGAGACCGCCGCCCTGCAAGACCGGGTCCACGGTGAGCATGCCGAGATAGGCCAGGCGCTGGCCCTTGTCCGTGACCTGCACGCAGCCGACCAGCCGGCCCTCACGCTCGGCGAGCAGCACGACCTGGGTCGGGTCGGCGACGACCGCTCCCAGCGTCGCCCGGTCGATCCGGTTTCCGTCCAGCAGGTCGGCCTCGTGGGTCCAGCCGCGGCGGGCGGAATCGCCGCGGTAGGCCCCGTGCACCAGCGCGTGCAGCGCCGGCACGTCGGCGGCGGTTGCGCGGCGGAAAGTCGGCTCAGTCATCGGACAGCATATCCGCCACCGCCTCGCCGATGGCCAGCGAACTGGTCAGCCCCGGGCTCTCGATGCCGAACAGGGCGACGAGGCCGTCGACGCCATGATCCTCGCGGCCGCGCAGCTGGAAGTCCGGCTGCGGCTCGCCCGGTCCGTGCAGCTTGGGGCGAATGCCGGCGTAGTCCGGCGTCAGGGCGTCCTCGGGCAGCCCCGGCCAGAAGCGGCGGATGGTGCGCTCGAACCCCGCCACGCGGGTCGGGTCGACCGAATAGTCCTCGCCCTCCACATACTCGAGGTCCGGCCCGAACACCGCCTGCCCGCCCAGGTCCTTGCGATAGTGGGTGCCGAGCGCGCCGGGAATGGGCGGCGGATAGACCAGCCGCTCGAACGGCGCCTTGCCCGTCAGGCGGAAATAGACGCCCTTGCCCCAATGGCGGGCGGGGATGCGGTCCGCGGGATAGCCGTCGACGCGGTCGGCGACGTCCTGGGCCTGCAGCCCGGCGGCCGTGACCAGCAGGCGGCAGGTCAGGGTCGCCCCGCCCTCCCCGCCGGCGGTGACCCGGAAGCCGCCGCCCGGCAGCGGCTCGGCGCGCTCGAACGGCGCGCCGACCACGACCGAGCCGCCAGCATCCTCGATCTCGCCCTGAAGGGCGAGCATGTAGCCATGGCTGTCGAAGACGCCGCTCTCGGGCGACAGGATGGCGGCGTGGACAGCGAGCGCCGGCTCCAGCGCCCGCGCCTGCGCCCCCGTCAGCCGCTCCAGCCCCTCCACCCCATTGGCCGTCGCCTGTCCGAAGATGGCGTCGAGGCGCGGAACCTCGGCCGCCTCCGTCGCCACGACCAGCTTGCCGCACTTGCGGTAGTCGATCTTGCGACTGTCGAGGAAGGCGTACAGCGCCCGCCGGCCCTCGACGCAGAATCGCGACTTCAGCGACCCCGTCGGATAGTAGAGGCCGCCGTGGATGACCTCGCTGTTGCGTGAGGAGACGCCATGGCCGACGGCCGGCTCCTTTTCCAGCACCAGCACCGAAAGGCCGCGCCGTGACAGCGCCCGGCCACAGGCGAGACCGACCGCCCCGGCCCCCACGACCACGGCGTCGAAGTCGAAGCTCACGCCTTCGGGCCGTACAGCTGCGCCGCCCTGGCCTCGAAGCAGTGCATCAGCTTGCCGACGGCGCGGTCGAAATTGGCCTGCAGCATCATGTCGAGCAGGCGCGCCCTGAAGGCGAAGTCTATGAAGAACTCGACCCGCGTCCCCTCCGGGTGCGGAAAGAACTCCCAGCGGTTCTTCAGGTGGTGGAATGGCCCGCGCAACAGGCCGACCTCGACCAGCGGCCGGTTGCGGTCATGCCGCACCCAGGTCGAGAACCGCTCCTTCAGGAAGGAGAAGCCGACGCCGGCCTCGGCGTCCTCGACGCAGACCCCGGGCCGCTCCTCGCGCCGGTTCCAGGTGCGCATCGAGGTGACCCACGGCACGAAGTCCGGATAGGCGCGCACGTCCGCGACCAGATCGGCGAGCTGGTCGGGCTGGTAGGGCAGGATCCTGGTGACGCGGTGGACGGCCAAGGCGGGATCAGCGACCGCTCTGCGCCAGCCGCGCCGCCTTCAGCCGCGCGAAGTCCTCGCCGGCGTGGTGGGACGAGCGGGTCAGGGGCGAGGACGACACCATCAGGAAGCCCTTGGCGCGGGCGATCGCCTCATAGGCCTTGAACTCCTCGGGCGTCACGAAGCGCTCGATGGCGGCGTGCTTGCGGGTCGGCTGCAGGTACTGGCCGATGGTGATGAAGTCGACGCCGGCCGACCGCATGTCGTCCATCACCTGCATCACCTCCTCGCGGGTCTCGCCGAGGCCGACCATGATGCCGGACTTGGTGAACTGGTTCGGGTCGCGCTCCTTGACCATCTGCAGCAGGCGCAGGCTGTGGAAGTAGCGGGCCCCGGGGCGGATCTGCAGATACAGCCGCGGCACCGTCTCGAGGTTGTGGTTGAAGACGTCCGGGCGGGCGTCGATCATCACCTCGGCCGCCCCGTCCTTGCGCAGGAAGTCCGGCGTCAGGATCTCGACCGTGGTCTGCGGCGCCTGCAGGCGGATCTGACGCACCACCTCGGCGAAGTGGGCGGCCCCGCCGTCGGACAGGTCGTCACGGTCGACGCTGGTGATGACCACGTGGTTGAGGCCCATCTGCTGCACGGCCAGGCCGACCTTGACCGGCTCTTCCGGGTCCAGCGCGTCCGGCAGGCCGGTCTTGACGTTGCAGAAGGCGCAGGCCCGCGTGCAGGTGTCGCCCATGATCATCAGGGTGGCGTGCTTCTGGCTCCAGCACTCGCCGATGTTCGGGCAGGCGGCCTCCTCGCAGACCGTGTGGAGGCCCTTCTCCTTCACGATGGCCCGGGTGGCGTTATACTGCCCGCTTCCCGGCGCCTTCACCCGCAGCCAGTCGGGCTTCTTCAGCACCGCGGTCTCCGGCCGGTTCTGCTTCTCGGGGTGACGCAGTTCGGCGGGCGTTTTCTTCAGGGCGTCGATCAGGGTGACCAAGGCGGCCTCGGGCTCGGGGGTCCAGAAGCGGCTATGTCGTCCTTCCGCGGGGCCAAGGCAAGGCGGCGCGACGCCTCACGCCATGTAACCTGTCTTTTCAACGTCCCGCCCAGGCACTAGTTTGCCGCGCCCAAGACAGGCGCGGGGCAACGCGCCGGCACGGAGGATGACCGTTTGCGCGTACCCCTGGACCCCAAGGCCGGCGAGGAGACCATCTTCGACGCCCTGATCGCCGCGCGCGACACGTTCGGCGACAAGGAGATCCTGGAGGATCAGGATCGCAAGCCTCTCACCTACACCGGCCTGATCCGCGCCGCCTTCGTTCTGGGCCGCAAGGTCGCGGCTATGACGGAGCCGGCCGAGCGGGTCGGCATCCTGCTGCCGTCCAGCATGGGCGTGGTGGTCACCTTCTACGGCCTGCACGCCCATGGGCGGGTGCCGGTGATGATCAACTTCACCGCCGGCGAACGGAACATCAGGGCGGCCATCGCGGCCGCGGGGGTGAAGAAGATCCTCACCGCCCGCCGCTTCATCCAGCAGGCGAAGCTGGAGG
>JANJTI010000336.1 GCA_024711185.1 Brevundimonas sp.
CCTCGACCGCCCGCCCCTCCCGCGCCTCCGCGGGTGCGCAATCTGGTGGTCGCCAGCAGCCAGTGACGAAGAAGGCCCCGGTCGCAGACCGGGGCCTTTTCCGTACGGGCGCCGGGGCGCACCGTCACACCTTCAGCGGCAGGGCCTGGCGGATATGCAGCTCCTTCAGCTGCTTCTCCTGCACCTCCGCCGGAGCGCCCATCAGCAGGTCCTGCCCTTGCTGGTTGAGCGGGAAGGCGATGACCTCGCGGATGGCGGTCTCGCCCGCCAGCAGCATGACGATGCGATCGATGCCCGGGGCCAGCCCCCCGTGCGGCGGGGCGCCGTAGCGGAAGGCGTTGAGCATGCCGCCGAACTGCTCCTCGACGACCGAGGCGTCGTAGCCGGCGATCTCGAAGGCCTTGAGCATGATCTCGGCCTTGTGGTTCCGGATCGCACCCGAGCACAATTCGTAGCCGTTGCAGACGATGTCGTACTGCCAGGCCAGGATGTCGAGAGGGTCCTGGGTCTGGAGGGCCTCCATCTCGCCCTGCGGCATCGAGAAGGGGTTGTGGGAGAAGTCGACCTTCTTCTCCTCCTCGGACCACTCGAACATCGGGAAGTCGACGATCCAGCAGAACTTGAACTCGCCGTCGGCGATCAGGTTGAGGTCCTGGCCCAGCTTGGTGCGGGCGTTTCCGGCGAACTTGTGGAACACCTTGGGGTCGCCGGCGGCGAAGAAGGCGGCGTCGCCCTTGCCCAGACCCAGCGACTTCATCAGGGCGTCGGTCGCCTCGGCGCCGAGGTTCTTGGCGATCGGCCCGCCCCAGCCGCCCTGGTCCTCGGACCAGAAGATATAGCCCAGACCCGGCTGGCCCTCGCCCTGGGCCCAGGAGTTCATGCGGTCGCAGAAGGCGCGGCTGCCGCCGGTCGGGGCGGGGATGGCCCACACCGCGTTCTTCGCATCGGCGGCGAGGATCTTGTTGAACAGGCCGAAGCCGCCGTCGCGGAAATGCTCGCTGACGTCGGACATCTCGATCGGATTGCGCAGGTCCGGCTTGTCGGTCCCGAACATCGAGATGGCTTCGCGGTACGGGATGCGGACAAACGGATAGGGATCGACCTTCTTGCCGTCGGCGAACTCCTCGAACACGCCATGCATGACGGGCTCGATCGCAGCAAAAACATCCTCTTGCGTGACGAAGCTCATCTCGACGTCGAGCTGGTAGAACTCCAGCGAACGGTCGGCGCGCAGGTCCTCGTCGCGGAAGCAGGGGGCGATCTGGAAATAGCGGTCGAAGCCCGAGACCATGAGCAGTTGCTTGAACTGCTGCGGGGCCTGCGGGAGGGCGTAGAACTGGCCCGGGTGCAGGCGCGACGGCACCAGGAAGTCGCGCGCGCCCTCGGGGCTCGAAGCGGTGAGGATCGGGGTCTGGTACTCGAGGAAGCCCTGTTCGACCATGCGGCGGCGGATCGAGGAGATGACCTTCGAACGCAGCACGATGTTGCGATGCAGGGTCTCGCGTCGCAGGTCGAGGTAGCGGTGCTTAAGGCGGATCTCCTCGGGGTATTCGGGCTCGCCGAAAACCGGCAGGGGCAGTTCGGCGGCCTCGGAGAGCACCTCCACGGCCTGCACGCGCACTTCGATCTCGCCGGTCGGCAGGTTCGGGTTCACCGTCCCCGCCTCGCGCAGCACCACCTCTCCGTCGATCCGGATGACGCTCTCGGCGCGCAGGCGCTCCGCCACGTCGAAGCCCGGGGTCTCCGGGTGCAGCACCAGCTGGGTCAGGCCGTAGTGGTCGCGCAGGTCGATGAACAGCAGGCCGCCGTGGTCGCGCTTGCGGTGGACCCAACCGGACAGCCGCACAGCGGAGCCGGCGTCGGTCGAGCGGAGGGCGCCGCAGGTGTGGGAGCGGTAGGCGTGCATGGCGTCTTCGTCTTGGACTGGAGGCCCGGAAGGGCGCAATTCGGGAGCGCGGAAGGGCGCATCATCGCCCCGGAAAGTCAAGGCTGGGGGGCCCCAGGGGGCGGATGTCCACTTCGCCCGAAATATTGGCGAAACCGTACACTTCGGGGACATTGTCTCCATTCGCTCCTCCCCTTCCCGTCGATTGTGGAGCGAGGCTGCGACAGGTTCGGTCGTGGGCGGCGGGAGCCCGGCGGCGCGGCGGTTTCCGGCACGGGGTCGCCTGCGGTTCGCGCCGGAACGGGCGCCGCCGGATCATTAGGAGGGTTCCCCCGGGCCTTCGCCGGCAGAACGGCCCGAGGGGCGAGAGTCCCGCTTTCGGGGCGCGATGTCGCCGGAGGGAAGGTCCCGGGAGTCCTCACCGCGCATCCACAGGCGCGTGCGCTTGTCCACGGCCTGTCGGGAACCCGATCTTCCGCAGGCGCGGCGTCTGCTATGGTGAACGGGCATGAGCGCCCGCCCCGCCCCGCCCGCCCAGATGCGCCTGCCGCTGCAGAGCGAGCTGCCCGACGGCGCGGCCGGCTTCGTGGTCTCCGACAGCAACCGCACCGCCTTCGAGGCCGTGCAGGACTGGCCCAATCTGATCGGCGGGACCATGGCGATCTGCGGTCCCGAGGGATCGGGCAAGAGCCGGCTGGGCCAGCTGTGGGCCGAGCGCGTGGGAGCCGCGGCGGTGCACGGCGCGGAGGCGGCGCTGGTCGATCCGCTCGAGATCGAGGGACGCCCGGTCCTGCTGGACGACGCCATGCAGGCCGATGACGAGACCCTGTTTCACCTGATCAATCTCGCGCAGGCGCCGGGCGGCGCCCTGCTGCTGATCGACCGGCCGGCGCCCTCGGCCTGGGAGGTGCGGCTGCCCGACCTGCGGTCGCGGCTGGACGCGGTGATCAGCGTCCCGGTCGAGGCGCCGGACGACGCCGTACTGGCGGCCATGCTGGAGGCGCGCTTCGCCGAGCGGGGCATCCGGCCGGCGAAGGACGTCATCCCCTATCTGCTGCGCCGCATCGACCGCTCGGCGGCGGCGGCGGCGGCCGTGGTCGAACGGCTGGACGCCCTGCA
>JANJTI010000057.1 GCA_024711185.1 Brevundimonas sp.
GAATCTGGCGGCGCCGTCGAACGGCCGCTTCCTCGGCACGGTCGACCACGGAGACGGCTGGACCACATGGAACTGGTCGGCGGCCAACCCGAACACCTACGCCATCGCCCTGAACATCGGCCCCTATGTGGAGGAGCGCGCCGACTACCGGAGCCGGTTCGGCAACGTCATCCCCCTGTCCTACTGGCGCCTGCGCACCGACGATCCGGCGAAGGTGCAGGCCCTGTTCGACCAGTTCGCGCCGATGATGGACTTCTACGAGGCGACCGTCGGCCCCTTCCCCTTCGGCGACGAGAAGATGGGCGTGGTCGAGACCCCGCACCTCGGCATGGAGCACCAGACGATCAACGCCTACGGCAACGAGTACAAGCTGGACGGCAAGGGCTACGACTGGCTGCTGCACCACGAGCTGGCGCACGAGTGGTTCGGCAACCAGATGACCAACCGAAACGCCGACGACATGTGGCTGCATGAAGGGCTGGGCAGCTACATGCAGCCTCTCTACCTGCGCTGGTTGCACGGCGACCGCTACATGGAGGCGGAACTGCTCGAGCAGCGCAACCAGCTGCTCAACCGCTTTCCCGTCGTGTCAGGCGAGGACCGCGCCGAGGACGAGGTCTACCAGCAGGACCGGGGCCCGGGGCTGGACCTGTATAACAAGGGGTCGTTGATCGCTCACAGCCTGCGGCTGCTGATCGGCGACGAGGCCTTCTTCCGTTCGGTGACGCGGCTGGTCTACGGCCGGGCGGACCCCCGGCCGGGCAATTTCAGCACCCGCAACGCCACGACCGACGAGTTCCTGGCCATCCTCGAAGCGGAGTCGGGACGGGAGCTGGACTGGTTCTTCCGGGGCTATCTCTACAACGCCGCCCTGCCGGATCTGCGGCAGACCCGTGAGGGCGACCGGCTACGGCTCGAGTGGATCGCCGGCGACGGCGAACCCTTCCCGATGCCGGTGGAGGTCGAGATCGACGGGCGACGGACCACCCTGCCCATGACCGGCGGACGCGGCGAGATCGCCGCGCCCGCCGGGGCTCACGTGCTGATCGATCCGGAGAACAAGGTCCTTCGTCGCCTCGACTTCATCGAGACGTGGAAGGGCCGGGCTTCCGTCCCGGATTAATCGCTTTCGGAGTCGTCGTCCGAAGCGACCGCGATGACGGCGGCGATCACCCCGGCGGCGGCGAGAATGCCGATCAGCGGGATGCCCGCGAACTCGCTGGACTCGGCGGCCTGCGGGCCGACGCGGTCGCCGACGCGGACGGTCGAGGACTGCCCGGCGGCCAGAGCCTGGCCCGACACCAGCAGAAGTCCGGCGGTGACGGCGGCGATGGTCTTCTTCATGATCACGCTCCTGCAACTGACGCAGACACGCAAACCGCCGAGAGCGGGAGCGGTTCCCTCGCGAACGGCGAGGCCCGTCACGGACGCTGCAGTCGCAAACAGTACTGCAGCGTCTGATCCTCGCCGGTCATCAGATGTATCCGCCGACCGGTCAGCACGATGGATCCGCCGGCGTTCAGCCGTCCGGTGGAGTGACCGTCGGCGTAGGCGTAGACCCAGGGTCGCGGGCTGGCCCGGTGGATCGTGAGGGTCACCGAAACGGGCTCCGTCCCCTGCGCCAGCACGATGTCCCGCGCGACGTCCCGGTCCGAGATCGCCTCCACCATGCCCGGTGCTCCGCCGCCCGCCATGCAGGCTGTGGCGAAGGCCGCGGGGTCGGATTGTGCGGTCAGGGCAAGCACGGCTGCCATGGCGATCATGGTCGGGTCTCCGGTTTCGCCCGAGGCTGACCCAGCCGCCGCCTGCCAATCCACCTGCCATTCCTGACAGCGGAGGCGCCGTCACGTCTTCCGCCTCGCCGCATCAGGGCTCCAGCTCGATGTCCCAGTACAGGTAGTCCAGCCAGCTCTGGTGCAGGTAGTGCGGGGGGAAGCGCCGGCCCAGCTCCTGCAGTTGCCAGGCGTTCGGCCGGTGGGGCGCGCGCCGGATCGGCATCCCCGCCTGCTCCGGCGTACGCCCGCCCTTGCGCAGGTTGCAGGGGCCGCAGGCGGCGACGATGTTCTCCCACGTCGTGCGCCCGCCGCGGCTGCGCGGCACCACATGGTCGAAAGTCAGTTCGGCGCTGTCGCCGCAGTACTGGCAGGCGAAGCCGTCGCGCAGAAAGACGTTGAAGCGGGTGAAGGCCGGCTGGCGGTCCTGATCGATATAGCTCTTCAGCGCGATCACGCTGGGCAGCTGCATCTCCATCGACGGACTGCGCACCACCTTGTCATAGACCGAGACCACGTCGACGCGCTCCTGCCAGACCGCCTTGACCGTCTCCTCCCACGGCCAGATCGACAGCGGGTAATAGGACAGCGGCCGGAAGTCGGCGTTCAGCACCAAAGCGGGCCAGCCGGACGGGGGGCGGTGCAGGACCTGCATCAGATCCTCGCCCCGGGCGCAGGGTTCATCGACGCGACAGGACTGAAGACACGTCTCCTTCCTTGTCTGTGCGGAAAGCCTAATCCCGATTCGACCGCTTGGCGATGACCGCGGAACGACGGTTTCGCGACGTCAGCGGGTCGCGGTCCCCGGAAAGGCCGGCAGACTCCAGCCCCAGACCAGGGCGCCGGCTCTCAGGGCGAAACCGAGACCGGCGGCGAGGAAGGCGGAGGGCCAGGCTTCGAGGCCCAGGGCGCGCACGGCCACGTAGACGCTCGCGGCCAGCAGGGCGGCGGAGACCGTGATCTCGCGGCGGAGAAGGATCGAGGGCTGGCCGGCGAGCAGATCCCGGACGATGCCTCCAAAGCAGGCGGTAAGCGCCCCCATGACGATGCAGATCAGGGGCGCCACGCCGAAAAGTTCGGCCTTGGCGGCGCCGAAGACGCCGTAGGCGGCCAGGCCCACGGCGTCGAGCCACAGCAGCGCGCGGAAGCGCCACGGTCGGGCGCCGACCACCCACACCGCCATCGAGGCGGCGACGCAGACGGCGATGTAGCGCCAATCGCCGACCCAGAACACCGGCGCGCCAATCAGCAGGTCGCGCAGGGTCCCGCCGCCCACGCCGGTGATCGCCCCGAAGAAGGCGAAGGTGACGAGGTCGTGCCGTTCCCGCGCAGCGGCCAGGGCTCCCGTGGCGGCGAACACGGCCACCCCGGCGAAGTCCAGGGCGCCGAGCACCGTCTCGGGCGTCGTCAGTGCGGGATCGACGATGGGGTTCACGCGGCGGGGTTCTCCAGCGCGACCTCGCCACGCTTCACCGCTCCATACCATCCCCAGAGCAGATGCGCCGCAACGCTGCGGTGGGGCCGCCACGCCTCCGCGCGGACGCAGGCTTCCTTCTCGCGCGGCCGCAGGGTCGCGCCGTCGGCCCATCGCATCGCCTCCTGCAGGGCGATGTCGCCGGCGGGGAAGACGTCGGTCCGCCCCTCGCAGAACATCAGAAAGGTCTCCGCGGTCCAGCGACCGACGCCCTTGATCGCCGTCAGCCGCGCAATCGCCTCCTCGTCCGACAGCCGTTCGAGGTGATCGAAATCGATGACGCCCTCGACGTGCGCGCGGGCGATCTCGTGGCCGTAGCGGGCCTTCTGCCCGGACAGGCCGAAGCCCCGCAGCGTCTCTGGCTCCCGCGCCAGCACCGCCTCTGGACTGACATCCCCGCCGAGGCCCTCGACCACCCGCCTCCAGATCGCGGCGGCGGCGAGGACCGACACCTGCTGCTCGACGATCATCCGGAACAGGCCCTCGAAGCCGCCTGTGCGCAGCCTCCATTCGAAGGCCGGCGTCTGCGCATGAGCCCGCGCCAGTGCCGGATCCCGCTCGGCAAGGACCCGGCGGGCGGCGGCGATTTCGGCGGCGCTGGGGACGGGCGGCATGACCCGGACATGCACCGCGACCGCGCCGGCCTGCAAGCAGAGGGTGTGAGGACGTCCGGTTCCCGCTATCGTGCCGCCATGTTGGTCACCCGGTTCGCTCCATCGCCCACGGGACGGCTGCACAAGGGCCATGCCTTCTCCGCGCTGACGGCGTGGTCGACCGCCCGGGCGGCCGGCGGTCGTTTCCTTCTCCGTCTCGAAGACATCGATCCGACCCGCTGCCGGCGGGAGTTCGATGTCGCGATCCTCGAGGACCTCGCCTGGCTCGGCCTCGACTGGGAATGGCCGGTGCGCCGCCAGTCGGAGCACCTGCCCGAATACGCCACCGTCGTGGACACGCTCGAGCGTCGCGGCCTGCTGTATCGCTGCTTCCGGACCCGAAGGGAGATCCTGGACGGCATCGGCGCCGCTCCGCATGGCGTGGCGGAGGCCGTGCGACCGGGCCCGCACACCCCCGACGAGGAGGCGGCGCTGCTGGCCGAGGGGCGGCCCTACGCCTGGCGGTTGTCGCTCGACAGGGCCCGCGACGCGCTCGGGGGTCGGGCCTGGGAGGCGCTGGCCTTTGTCGAGGAAGGCTACGGTCCGGGAGGCGAGCGCGGACTCGTCCCGGCGCGACCCGACAGCGCAGGCGACGTGGTCGTCGCCCGCAAGGACGCCGGAACCGCCTACCACGTCGCCGTCACCCACGACGACGACCTGCAGGGCGTGACACATGTGGTCCGCGGTGAAGACCTGTTCGAGGCCACGCACGTGCAGGTGCTCCTGCAGGCCCTGATGGGCTGGCCGACCCCGGTCTACCGGCACCATCGTCTGCTCGTCGGCGCTGACGGTCGTCGCTTCGCCAAGCGCGACGGCTCCGTCACGCTGGCGCAGATTCGCGCCTCTGGCGTCGATCCCGCCACCCTGCGGGCGGAACTCGGCTTCTGAGGCGCCGCCCTGTTGCAGGCGTGTTTCGGCGTTGCAGCAGAAGCGCCGGAATGCGCGCCAAAGCTTGACGACGTGTTCACGTGCGCCCGTGGGTGATCCGGACCAGACTGGGCCGCGACGCAAGGAGGAGATCATGCTCGTCGACCGCCGCCGCCTGCTGGCCGGACTCGCCGCCGTCCCGGTCATCCGCTCGACGCCCGCCCGGGCCCGGAGCGACGAAGCCGGCCCTGCGGGCGCCGCTCTCGAAGCCGCTTTCGCCACCCACGCTCCTGTCGGGCTCGCCGGGGCGATCATCGGACGCGAGGGTGTTTCCTGGGCTTCGGCGCGCGGGCTGCGCAGCTTCGGCGACGCGGCTCCTGTGACCACCGCCGACAGCTGGCACCTCGGATCGAACACCAAGGCCATGACGGCGGCGGTGTTCGCCCGGCTCGTGCGCCAGGGACGGGCGCGCTGGACGATGCCGGTGGGTGAGGCCTTTCCGGGAATCGAGATCGACGCCGGCTGGGCGAGCGCCACGCTCGACGACTTCATGCACCACAGGGCCGGGCTGACGGACGCGGCGGTCATGGGTCGGGAATGGCTGATGACCGCGCGACAGGACCCTCGTTCCCTCGCGGAGCAGCGCGCCGCCATTGCCGCCCGGGCCCTCGCCGCCCCACCGCCCGGAACTCCCGGGCAGTTCGCCTACGGCAACGCCAACTATGTGCTCGTCGGCGCCGCCATCGAGCGGATCGCCGGTGAGGCGTGGGAGGAGGCCATGCGCCGCGAGCTGTTCGGGCCGCTGGGCCTCTCCAGCGCCGGCTTCGGCGCGCCCCGCGGCGACAACCCGCGGGGCCACCGCGGCGCCGGGGCCGAACGCACGCCCATGCCGGCCGAGCACCCCGGGGCGGACAATCCCGCCGCCCTCGGCCCCGCCGGAACCGTTCATATGAATCTCGCCGACTATGGGCGCTTCCTCGGGGCCATGATGGGCGCGCGGCCCGACTGGCTGGACGGGGACGCGCTGGCAAGGCTGACGACGCCGCCCGCTGGCGATCCGCCCGCCTACGCCTGCGGCTGGGGCGTGCGGCGGCAACCTTGGGGCGGCGTCTCCGGACCCGGCCCGGTGCTCGGACACGACGGCTCAAACACCATGTGGCACTGCAGCGTTCAACTCGCCCCCGAGCGGGGGGTCGCCGCCGTGGCCGTCGCCAATGAAGGCGCGGCCGGAAGGTCGGCCTGCCAGGATCTGGTTCAGCGCCTGATCGGGACCGCCCTCTCCGCCTGAGTTGGCCCGCGCCGTGCCTCCGGGTAAGGCTGCCCCGGCATGGACCGGGACTTCGCCGACTTCTGGAACCTGATGTGGGAGCTGGCGCTCGGCCTGTGCGCCGGCTTCGCCCTGCTCAACGCCTTCGCGCCGCCGCAGGATCTGCCATGGAAGCCGCTCGACCTGAACCGGCCGATCGGCGCGGCGACCGGCGCCAAGGTGGCGGACTTCGAGCTGGCGCGAACGGCCGCGCCCGAGGAGGTGTTCGCCGTCACCGAAGCCTGCATGCAGGTCCTGCGGGAGGCCGGTGTCGAGGTCGAGCGCGCCGGGGATCGCGACGACGGCGGCTTCTGCGTGGTGCGCGGGGCGGTGCGCATCACCGGCGGCGCGGTGACGCCGCTGGCCCCGGGCGGACTGGTCATGCAGTGCCCTTTGGCGGTGCGCTACGTGATCTGGGACCGTCAGGTGCTGCAGCCGGCCGCCCGGGCGGCGTTCGGGGCGGGCGTCAGTCGCGTCGACACCTACGGCTCCTACGCCTGCCGCCGCATCTACAACTCCACCGACGCCGCCAGCCGGCCCAGCGAGCACGCCCGGGCCAACGCGGTGGACGTCGCCGGCGTGCGGCTCGACGACGGCCGCACCGTTACCGTGGCCGCCGACTGGGCCGGCGATGGGCCGGACGGCCCGGAGCGCGCGGCCTTCCTGCGTCGAATCCGCGACGGGGCATGCCGCGTGTTCGCCACCGTCCTGACCCCGGACTACAACGAGGCGCACCGCGACCACCTGCACCTCGACGGCGCGCCACGGGGGCTGTGCGCCTGAGCGTAACCACGTTCGCCCGTGCGGCGAATCGGTTTGCGGTTGACGCGGCCCGGCTTTGCGGGAGACAACTCCGCCGCAGTCCGGATTTGGCGCGGCCTCCACCCCCGTGCAACGCTCCTTCGCCTGAACGAGCTTGTCCAGATGGGCTGACGGGCGACCCCGCAGGGGCGCCTGCCTGGAAAAGCGCGTTTACGGAGACGCACAATGGCGACCGGCACGGTCAAGTGGTTCAACCCGACCAAGGGCTACGGCTTCATCCAGCCGGATGGCGGCGGACAGGACGTGTTCGTCCATGTCACCGCCGTCCAGAAGGCGGGCCTGCAAGGCCTCGATGAGAACGCCAAGGTCGAATACGAGCTGGAATCCCAGCGCGGCAAGACCTCCGCGGTGAACCTCAAGGTCCTCTAAGGGCACACCACAGTCTACGGAACGGGCGCGGCGGCTTCGGCTTCCGCGCCCTTTCTCTGTCTGGAGCTCAGCTGCGCCAGCACCACCCCGGCGAGGACCGCGGCGCCGCCGAGCATCTGCGTCGCCGTCATGGTCTCGGCGAACAGCAGCCAGCCGAGCAGGGCCGCCACCACCGGCTGGATCAGCACCGTCACGGCGGTCCGGGCGGCGGGCAGCCGCCCAAGGGCCCCGGCCACGCCGCCCTGACCGGCCACGTGCACCAGGCCGAGGCCGGCGCAGGCGGCCCAGCCGGCGGCGGAGGCCGGCGTCAGGTCCTCGCCGAGGACCAGCGCCAGTCCGAGCAGCAGCGGCGCGCCCAGGGCGGTCGACCACAGCATGATCCGCCCCGCCGGATGCCGCCCGCGCAGCGCCTTCACGGTCAGGAAGTAGCCGGCGTACCAGAGCGCCGTCACCGCCGCGAACAGGTCGCCGAGGCGTGGGTTCGGGCCCTGCCGTCCGTCGGCGCCGGCGGACATGGTCCAGGCGCCGAGGAGAGCCGCGGCCAGCGCCACGAGGAACAGGGCGCGGGGCCGCTCGCGGAACGCCAGCCAGGCCACGGC
>JANJTI010000091.1 GCA_024711185.1 Brevundimonas sp.
GGAAATCCCCGCCAAGGAGTTCGGCTCGGCGCTTGGGGTCCATCCCAGCCTCGTGATCCCCTTCGACGCAAAGGTCTTCGGCGCCGCCGCCAACAACGGCCAGATGATCCTCGACGCCGGGGCCAGGTCGAAGGCGGCGGAGGCGTTCCAGACTCTCGCCCAGATCGTCTCCCGCCGCGAACTGCCGCAGCTGGCCGCGCCGAAGGGCAAGGCGGGCGGCAAGTCGATGCTGTCGGGCCTGTTCAGGAAGAAGTCCTAAGCCGTGTTCGGCAAGCGCACAGGTCAGCCCGGCGCGCCCGCCCCGGTGGCGCGTCCCGCTCCGGCGCCCGCGCCGCAGACGGCCCAGCCGTCGCAGGGGCTGCAGACCCAGGCCTTCTCCATGGGTGCGGAGATCGCCGAGCTCGAGCGTCCCGAGCCGACCCCACGCGCGCCGTCGGAAGCCGCCGACCGCCTCGACGCGCTGGCCAGCCGCCCGCGTCCGGAGGCCTCGGCGCCCAGGGCCCAGGGCCCCGGTCCCAAGGCCACGCCCGGCTTCGAACAGTTGAAGAAGGCCCAGGCGGTCGCCGAGATCGTCCGGGAGCAGAGCGACTACTATCACGCCACGAAGACGACGATCTTCAATGCGCTGATGAACACCATCGACCTGGCCCAGCTGGCCCAGCTGGAGCAGAAGGCGGCGGCGGAGGAGATCCGCGACATCGTCGCCGAGCTGGTGGCGATCAAGAACGTCTCCATGTCGGTGGCCGAGCAGGAGCACCTGGTCCAGGACATCGTCAACGATGTCCTCGGCTACGGCCCGCTGGAGCCGCTGCTGGCCCGCGACGACATCGCCGACATCATGGTCAATGGTGCCGGACGCGTGTTCATCGAGGTCGGCGGCAAGGTCCAGCTGACCAATGTGCGCTTCCGCGACAACGGCCAGCTGATGAACATCTGCCAGCGGATCGTGTCGCAGGTCGGCCGCCGCGTGGACGAGAGCTCCCCGATCTGCGACGCCCGCCTGCCGGACGGCTCGCGCGTAAACGTCATCGCCCCTCCGCTCGCCATCGACGGGCCGACGCTAACCATCCGGAAGTTCAAGAAAGACAAGCTGACGATGAAGAATCTGGTGGAGTACGCCTCCATCAGCCCCGAGGGCGCCCGCGTCCTCGGCGTCATCGGCGCCTCGCGCTGCAACCTGATCATCTCGGGCGGAACCGGCTCGGGCAAGACGACCCTGCTCAACACCCTGACCGCCTTCATCGACCCGACCGAGCGGGTGATCACCTGTGAGGACGCGGCCGAACTGCAACTGCAGCAGCCGCACGTGGTGCGGCTCGAGACCCGTCCGCCCAACCTCGAGGGCCAGGGCCAGATCACCATGCGGGACCTGGTCAAGAACTGCCTGCGCATGCGTCCGGAGCGCATCATCGTCGGCGAGGTGCGCGGCCCCGAAGCCTTCGACCTGCTGCAGGCCATGAACACCGGCCACGACGGCTCGATGGGCACGCTGCACGCCAACTCGCCCCGCGAAGCCATCAGCCGGATGGAGTCGATGATCACCATGGGCGGCTACGGCCTGCCGTCCAAGACGATCCGCGAGATGATCGTCGGGTCGGTCGACGTCATCGTCCAGGCGGCCCGCCTGCGCGACGGTTCGCGCCGCATCACCCACATCCCCGAGGTGGTGGGCCTGGAAGGCGACGTGATCGTCACCCAGGACCTGTTCCTCTACGAGATCACCGGCGAGGACGAGAACGGCAAGATCGTCGGCCGACATCGCTCGACCGGCATCGCCCGGCCCCGCTTCTGGGATCGCGCCCGCTATTACGGCCTCGAGCGTGAACTGGCCGAAGCGCTGGACGCGGCGGAGTAGACGATGCTTCCGGTTCTCGCCGCCGTTCTGGCCTTCATCACCATCGGCGGTCTCGGCTGGGCTTTCGTCGGGGGCGGCGACTCCACGGACGCCGCCGTCAAGCGCGCCCAGTCCTTCGGCGGGCCCAAGCAGAACGCCGCGGCGGCGCGCAAGGCGGCCGCCAACACGCCCGAAGCCCGGCGCAAGCAGATCATGCAGCAGTTGCAGGAGGCGGACCGGCTGGAGCGCAAGGCCCGGCTGACCCTTCCGGCCAGGCTGAAGCAGGCGGGCCTTTCGATCAACGTCCAGACCTTCTGGATCATCAGCGGCGTGCTCGGGCTGACGGCGGCCCTGCTGCCCATGCTGTTCGGCCTGAACCCCCTGGTCGCGCTCGGGCTGGGGCTGGTCTTCGGCCTCGGCCTGCCCCGCTGGGTGGTCGGCTTCCTCGGCAAGCGCCGCTGCAAGAAGTTCTCCAGCCACTTCGCCGACGCCGTCGACGTCATCGTGCGCGGCATCAAGTCCGGCCTTCCGGTGCACGACTGCTTCCGGATCATCGCCCGCGAGAGCCCCGCGCCGCTGGGGCCGGAGTTCCAGCGCCTGGTCGAGGCCATGGGCGTCGGCCTCACCCTCCCGCAGGCGCTGGACAAGATGTACGAGCGCATGCCGACGCCGGAGCTGAAGTTCTTCTCCATCGTCATCGGCATCCAGCAGAAGACCGGCGGCAATCTCGCCGAGGCCCTGTCCAACCTGTCGGCCGTGCTGCGCGCCCGCAAGATGATGGGCGAGAAGATCAAGGCGCTGTCGTCGGAAGCCACCGCCTCGGCGGGCATCATCGGCTCGCTGCCGCCGGCGGTGATGATCCTCGTCAGCCTGACCACCCCGGCGTACATGGCCAAGCTGTTCACCGATCCCCGCGGCCAGTTCATGCTTCTGGTCGCCGTCGTCATGATGAGCTTCGGCGTCTTCGTGATGAAGAAGATGATCTCCTTCAAGTTCTGAGGACCAGACATGCCGGGCCTCATCCCCTTCTTCACCGATCCCGCGAACATCCTCAGCATGGTGGTCGGCTTCCTGGTGTTCGCCACCCTGGTCACCCTGCTCGGCTCGTTCGGCGGCGGGGCGAAGCTCGAGGGACGGATGAAGGCGGTCGCCGTGCGCCGCGAGGAGCTGAAGCGGCGTTCGCGGCAGGCCATCGCCGCCCAGGGCCCCGGAGGCCTGCGGCACACCGACGAAGGCTTCAAGAAGCGCGTTGTCGAGCGGCTGAACCTGACCAAGCTGCTCGAGGACCCCAAGGTCGCCGACAAGATGGCCCAGGCCGGCTACCGCGGGCCCAAGCCGCTGACGACCTTCTACTTCTTCCGCTTCTCCATGCCGTTCGTCTTCCTTGCGGTCGCGGCCTTCTACCTGTTCATCTTCAACGATTTCGGCCTGCCGTTCATGACCCGCGTCACGGCGGTCATGGCCGCGGCGGTGGCCGGCTTCTACGCGCCGAACATCTTCCTCGCCAATCGCATCGCCAAGCGCCGCACCTCGATCATGCAGGCCTTCCCGGACGCGCTGGACCTGCTGCTGATCTGCGTCGAGGCGGGCATGTCGATCGAGGCGGCGATCACCAAGGTGGGCCAGGAGATCGGCGGCTCGTCCATTGACCTGGCCGAGGAGCTGACCCTGCTGTCGGCCGAATTGAGCTACCTGCCCGACCGGCGCATGGCCTACGAGGGGCTGGCCAGGCGGACCAACCATCCGGGGGTCAAGTCGGTGGCCACGGCCATGACCCAGGCCGAGACCTACGGCACCCCGCTGGGCGCGGCGCTGCGCACCATGGCCAAGGAAAACCGAGAGTTGCGACTTTCGGCGGCCGAGAAGAAGGCGGCGGCCCTGCCGGCCAAGCTGACCGTGCCGATGATCCTGTTCTTCCTGCCGGTGCTGTTCATCGTCATCCTGACCCCGGCGATCATCAGCATCCAGGACACCATGGCCAAGGGCGGCTGACGGATCAGCCCTCCGCCGCCGCCTTCCAGGCTTCGGCGATGGCGTCGATCCCGTGGCGCAGCCGTTTGCGGTGCTTGTCGAAGAACAACTCGCCGCGCAGCCCCGAAAAGATGAAGCCGTTGGAGACGATGCAGCTGCCGGGCTCCAGCTCCTCGATCTCGAAGTAGCGGATCGACCGGAACCAGACGCCGCGATTCTCGGTCCAGACCAGCTGGGCGTAGGGTTGCCATTCGCCCACCTTGGCCACCACGCGGCGTTCCGGCAGCTCCTCGAATGACTCGGTGAGGGCGATCTGTCCGCCGTAGGCGATCGTTCCCTCCGCCGCCCGCTCGACCGGATTCCAGCGGTCCCAGCCGGGAAGGTCGGCGATGACCTCCCAGATTCGGTCGGTCGGTGCGCGCACGCCGATGCGCTTTTCGATGCGGGCGATGTCCATGCCCGACGGTCTGACACGCCTTTCCGACGCTGAAAAGACGTCGCCTACCGGCCGCCCTCCGGGCCCGGCTGGGAGGCGGGCGGCGTCTCCGGCGCGGGGGTCTCGTCGCGGTCGGGGAGGTCGGGCGGCCCCAGCCGCAGGCGCGGGCTGGAGAAGCACAGCAGGGTCGCCACGCCGAGCAACAGGATGTTGGCTGCGAACGGCCCGGCCTCGGCCAGTTCGTAGAGGGCGACGCCGATCACTGGCGGGCCGAGGAAGCTGAGCCCGGCCAGCGACATCATCAGTCCCGCCACCGCGCCCTGCTCGTGCCGCCCAACCGACAGGGAGGAGCCGGCCGTGAAGCCGGGGCGGGCGAAGCCGATCCCCAGCGAGATCACCGCATAGCCCACCACAACGCCATAGTAGCCGGGCGCCGCGATGGTCATCACATTGCCGACGAGGGCCAGTCCCGCGCCCCAGCGCATGAGGTCGGCGGCCTGCAGCTTGAGCAGCGGAATCAGCCCCCACTGGGCCATCAGGGTGGCGGCCGCCCCCGCCAGCATGGCGATGCCGATGAACGGCTGCGCGTCGCGCACCGATACGCCGGTCGCGCCCAGCTCGTCGATGACGTGGAAGCCGAGCACCGAGATGTTGACCGCCTGGGCGCCGGTGACGAGCAGGCCGTACAGCAGGTAGTCGCGCACCCGCGGGTCGCGCCACAGACCCTTGCCGGCGTCGGTCGGGCGGCCTGTCGGCTGACGCACCACGTCGCCGCTGGGCAGGCGCCGCCACACGATCCACAGCACCACCGCGCCCAGCAGGGCGAAGGCGTACATGGGGCCGGCCAGACCGACGAAGGGCAGGATGAAGAAGGGGGCGACGGCCGGACCGACGACGGTGCCCAGGCCCTGGGCCGAGGCGAGCAGCGACATCGACTGGGTGCGCTGCTCCGGGGTGGTCCGGTCGGCGACATAGGCCTGGGCCGCGATCGGCGAGGCGGAGCCGAACACGCCGTAGATGGTCCGCGCCACGGCCATCAGGACGAAGGCGAGCATCGGCGCCAGCCACAGCTGCAGTCCGGACGTGGTGGCCAGGCCGAAACCGCCGATCGAGACGACGAAACCGCCGAGGCCGATCATGATGACCTTCTTGCGTCCCAGCCGGTCGGACAGACCGGCCCAGTAGGGCGAGGTCAGGGTCCACATCAGGGCCGAGATGGCGAAGGCCGCCGACACCAGCGTGTCGCGGAGGCCGAACTCGCGCCCGATCGCCGGCAGCACCGACTGCAGCGCCATATTGCCGGCGGCGGCGATCAGGCTGACCGCGAACAGGATGGCGAAGGCGGGGGAGCGCAGGTTCACGCCGCGACCGTAGGCCGGCGCGGGGCCTTGCGGAAGCCGCCTCCGTCCGCGACGCTCGCCCGCTTCCACGACGAGGACGACGCCATGACCCTTCGCCGCCTGGCCCTCTCCGCGACGGCCCTCGCACTCTCCGCGGGCGCAGCCGCCGCGCAGACGCCGCTGCAGCGGATCGAGTCGGCCGTCGAGGCGGCGACGCCAAGGGTGGTCGAGTGGCGGCGGGACCTGCACCGCCATCCGGAGCTCGGCTTCGCCGAAACCCGGACCGCGGGCGTGGTCGCCGGGCATCTGCGTAGCCTGGGGCTGGAGGTGCGCACCGAAGTGGGCCGCACCGGCGTGGTCGGCGTGCTGCGCGGCGCCCGGCCGGGACGCACGGTGGCGCTGCGCGCTGACATGGACGCCCTGCCGGTGCTGGAGGCGACGGGCCTCCCGTTCGCCTCCACCGCCACCGGGACCTACATGGGCGAGCCCGTGCCCGTGGCGCACGCCTGCGGCCACGACGCCCACGTCGCCATGCTCATGGGCGCCGCCGAGGTGCTGGCCGGTATGAAGGACGACCTGGCCGGGACGGTGGTGTTCATCTTCCAGCCGGCGGAGGAGGGGGCGCCTCCCGGCGAGCCCAAGGGCGGGGCGGCGCTGATGATCGAGGAGGGGGCGCTCGCCGATCCCCGGCCCGAAGCGATCTTCGGCCTGCACGTGGTGCCTGGCCGCCCGGGCACGGTGTTTTATCGCCCGCAGGGCTTCATGGCCGCCTCGGACCGCGTCGACATCGTCCTGAACGGCCGGCAGACGCACGGGGCCTGGCCGTGGAAGGGCGTCGACGTCATCGCCGCCTCGGCCCAGATCGTCCAGACCATCAACAATCTGACCGCCCGGACCATCGACCCGACGACCACCCCGACGGTGTTCACCATCGCCACCCTGGATGCCGGGGTCCGCTACAACATCATCCCCGACCGGGCGACCTTGTCGGGGACGCTGCGCACCTTCGACATCGCCCAGCGGGACGACCTGGTGCGGCGCGCGGAGGTCGCGATCCACAACGTGGCCGGGACGTACGGCGCGACTGCCGGGTTCTCGGTGCGCCAGAACGCCGCCCTGGTGTTCAACGACGAGGCGCTGTCGGCCTGGCTGGAGCCGGTGCTGGCCGAGGCGGCGGGCGCCGACAACGTCAACGCCGCTGCTCCGCCGACCACCGTGGCGGAGGACTTCTCCTATCTGTCGCAGGAGGTGCCGGGCGTGTTCTATCACTTGGGCGCGACCCCGGCGGGGACCGATCCCGCCAGCGCGCCGCCCAACCATTCGCCTGCCTTCGACGTCGACGAGGCGGTGCTGCCGCTGGGCGTCAAGACCCACGTCCTGAGCGCGGTCCGCTTCCTCGAGCGCCCCTGATCCTCTGGCTGGCAACCATCCTTCTCAACCCGCGGTCAATAATCCGGGCGCAGCCTCGCCGGGTTTGACGGAGGGAGAGATGAGGGAGCTGCCAGTCAGACTGCCGCCCGTCACGCTGGAGCGCCGCGGCGGACCGCTGCGCGAACTGGTCTTCTTCCTCGTCGCCTTCGCCGCCATGTTCGGCGGGGCGATGCTGGCGCTGGACGTGCTGCTCTAACGCCGCGCGAAGAAGGTTTCGATCACCCGGCGATAGACCTCGGCCAGCTGCTCGATCTCGGCCGTAGGGGCGCGCTCGTCGATCTGGTGCATGGTCTGGCCGACCAGCCCCAGCTCCAGCACCGGACACATGGCGCGGATGAAGCGGGCGTCCGAGGTGCCGCCGGTCGTGGAGGCCTCCGGGCGGCGGCCGACGACGGCCTCGACCGCGTCCTGCACGCCGCTGACGAAGGGGCCGACCTCGGTGAGGAAGGCGTCGCCCGAATGCAGATGCTCCAGTTCGATGCGCAGTCCGCTCTCCGCCTGGACACGCCCGGCCTCGGCGTTGAGCCAGGCCATCAGGCTTTCGCCGGTGTGGTTCGGATTGAAGCGGATGTTCAGTCGGCCGCGGGCCTCGGCCGGGATGACGTTCGTCGCCGTGTTGCCGACGTCGAGGGTGGTGAGTTCCAGATTGGACGGCTGGAAGGCCTCGTAGCCATCGTCGAGCCGATGGTCTGCCAGCCGCGCGGCCAGCCGCGCCAGCACCGGCACCGGGTTGGCGGCGCGGTCGGGGTAGGCGACGTGGCCCTGCCGGCCATGCACGGTGATCCAGGTGTTGAGCGAGCCGCGGCGGCCGATCTTGATGGTGTCGCCAAGGGCTTGCTGCGACGACGGCTCGCCGACCACGCAGGCGTCGATGGCCTCGCCCTCGGCCATCAGCGCCTGGACCACCTTCTTCGTCCCGTGCAGCGCCGGCCCCTCCTCGTCGCCCGTGATCAGGAAGCTGAGCGAGCCGGGCACATCGCCCTCGGCCAGCACCCGCGACACGGCGGCGACCCAGGCGGCGATGCCCCCCTTCATGTCCACGGCCCCCCGGCCGTAGAGGACGCCGTCCCGCACCTCGGCCTCGAACGGCGCAGCCGACCAGGCCTCAGGCGCGCCCGTAGGCACCACGTCGGTGTGGCCGGCGAAGCAGAGGTTCGGCGTGGCGGTTCCGCGCCGGGCGTAGAGGTTCTCGATGCCCTCGAACGGCATGCGCCGGCAGTGGAAGCCGAGACTGGTCAGGGCGCGCTCCAGCACGTCCATCGCGCCCTCGTCGGCCGGGGTGACGGACGGTCGGCGGATCAGGGCGCGGGTCAGATCGACAGGATCGATAACCGGAGTTGATGCGGGGCTCATGCAACCTTGCTTTACGGGGTTCCGGAGTTCCGGAATAGGCTTCCTCCCATGCCGAAGATTGACATCGAGGCCGCGCCGACCGGGCACGGCACTTCCTATCCCGAACCGTTCGCCGGGCCATGCAAGCCGCGGCGGCGCTGGAGGCTCGGCGATGCCGCGGGCCTGAGCCAGTTTGGCGTCAATCTCCTGCGCCTGCCCGCCGGCGCGTGGTCGAGTCAGCGCCACTGGCACGAGGGCGAGGACGAGTTCGTCTGGGTGCTGGAAGGCGAGGTGGTGCTGGTCGAGGACGACGGCGAGACAGTGCTGAGGGCCGGCGACTGCGCCGGGTTCAGGGCCGGTGTGCCGAACGGCCACAAGATCGAGAACCGCTCGGGCGAGGAGGCGGTGCTGCTGGAGGTGGGAACCCGGACGCCCGGCGGGGACTCCGGAGACTACCCCGACATCGACATGGTCTTCCGGCCCGGCGGCTACTTCCATCGCGACGGGACGCCCTGGCCGAAGGTTCCCCGCCGCACGTGACCACCGACAGCCTCGACACCGCACCGGTGACGCCGCCCGCTCCCCCGGATCCTCCCGAAGGGCACGCCAGCCCGTGGGGCATTCGCGATTTCCGACTCCTGTGGTTCGGGCGGGTGGTCGCCGTGCTCGGCATCCAGATCCAGTCCTCCGCCCTGCTGTGGCAGGTCTACGAGATCGCCCGCCGGGATCACCCGATCGAGCAGGCGAGCCTGTATCTGGGTCTGGTCGGCCTGTTCCAGTTCCTGCCCCTGCTCGCCTTCACCCTGCCGGCAGGCGCCATGGCCGATCGCCGCGACCGCAAGCGTACCGTGGCCCTGTCGATCGTGGTCGAGGCCTTGTGCGCCGGCGGCTTCCTGCTGATGGCGCTGCACGGCAGTCCGCCGCTGTGGGGGCTGCTCGCTGTGGCAGCGCTGTTCGGGGCGGCGCGCGCCTTCCTCGCGCCGGCCAGCCAGGCCTTCCTGCCGATGGTGGTCGGTCGCCGCGCCCTGCCGCCGGCCATCGCCGCCCAGTCGATCGCCTTCCAGACCGGCGCCATCGCCGGCCCGGCGCTGGGCGGGGTGATCGTCGGGATCAACGTGCCCCTGGCCTACGCCTGCGCGATGGGCCTGTTCCTGCTCGGCGTCTCCGCCTTCCTGATGATCCGCACCAGCGGCCGGCCCCGCAATCCGGAGGGCAGGCAGCCGGCGCTCGAGGCGGTCAGGGAGGGGCTGGCCTACGTCTGGAAGACGAAGATCGTGCTTGGCGCGATCTCGCTCGATCTGGTGGTGGTGATGCTGGCGGGAGTGGCGCTGCTGACCCCGATCTTCGCGCGCGACATCCTGCACGTCGGGCCCGAGGGCTTCGGCCTGCTGCGCGCCGCCTTCGGGGTGGGGGCGCTGGTCATGGCGATCTATCTCAGTCGCTTCCCGATCGTCCGCCACGGCGGCCGCTGGATGTTCGCGGCGGTGGCGGTGTTCGGCCTGTCGACGCTGACCTTCGGCCTGTCGAGGATCGTCTGGATCTCGGGACTGGCGCTGCTCGTCGGCGGCGCGGCGGACATGATCAGCGTCAACATCCGCCAGACCCTGGTGCAGCTGGCCACCCCGGATCACATGCGCGGCCGGGTCAGCTCCGTGTCCATGCTGTTCATCGGCGCCTCGAACGAACTGGGCGAGGCCTACTCCGGCGTGGCGGTGCGCCTGCTGGGCGCGGTCGGGGCGGCCGTGTTCGGCGGCGCGGGAGCCCTGGCCGCGACGGGCTTGTGGGCGGCGATGTTCCCGGGCCTGCGGAAGGCGGATCGATTGTCCTGATTGTCGCCCGGGTCGCCGCGGGATGTCTCGCTTGTCGCGCTGCGAATGTATCGCTTCGCGGGTTGCGAAAATCAGCCCCAGGGACGGAAGTGTTTCGACAGCTTCAGCCCTTGCCGCTGGTAGTGGCTGCCGCCCTCTCCGTACAGGCGGGTCGGGCGTTCGGTGAGCGGCTCGTAGACCAGCCGGGCGACGATCTGGCCGTGCTCCAGAAGGAAGGGCGTGTCGTGCGTGCGCACCTCCAGAACCCCCTTGGAGCCCGCGCCGTGGGCCTCGTCGGTGCCGAAGCCGGGGTCGAAGAAGCCGGCGTAATGCACCCGGAACTCGCCGACCGACGGATCGATCGGGGTCATCTCGGCGGCCTGGTCGACCGGGATCTCGACGTCGTCGGACGAGGCCAGGATGTAGAATTCGCCGGGATCGAGCAGCAGTTCGCCGCGGCGCAGCACCTGCGGCTCCCAGAAGTCCCGCGGGTCGTGGCCATCGATGCGGTCGAGGTCGACCACCCCCGCATGCCGCCGGCCGCGGAAGCCCACGACGCCGCCGTCCCCGCCGGTCAGGTCGACGCCGACCGAGCGGGTCTCCAGCTTCGGCGGCTCGCCGGCCTTCAGGCGCAGCTGGTTCAGCCGTGTGCCCGGTCGCACAAGGATCGAGAAGGTCTGCGGCGCGATCTCCAGATACAGCGGCCCGTCATAGCCCTCGGCGACGTCGTCGAAGCTGGCCCCGCGGTCGGTCAGCAGGCGCACGAAGACGTCGACCCGGCCGGTGGAGCTCTTTGGGTTGGCGCGGGCGATGAGCCCCTGTGGCAGGCTCAGCCGCTCCTGCAGGCGGGCGATGTAGACGCAGCCCTTCTCCATCACATAGCCGCCCGACAGGTCGATGGCGTGCATGGCCACGTCGGCGATGCGATCCTCGACCTGGCGCAGGCCCGGCAGGAAGGACGCGCGCACGCGCCAGGCGCGGTCAGACAGGCGCAGGTCGAGGCTGGCCGGCTGCACCTGGTCGCGATCGAAGGCGGTATCCGAGACGATGGCGCCCGTGGCGATCAGGGTCTCGATGGATTGACAGGGCAGGATGCCCGGTCGGGCGGATTCGAAGGACGTCATGGCTTCCGCTTACACGATTTTCCGGCGCGTCTCGCCTGCCGTCGCCTACTCCACCGCTTGACCGCGGCGCGACGCCGGGGCCCATTCGGCCCATGCACGACACCCGCGCCTACGAAGCCGAGACCGAGGGAATCCTGGTGCGGGTGCGCCCCAGCTATCTGGCCGGGCAGTCGGACCCGGAGGCGGGGCGGTGGGTGTGGGCCTACCAGGTCGAGATCGTCAACCTGACCGGCGGGCCGGTGCAGTTGGTGGCGCGCCACTGGACCATCACTGACGCCCGCGGGCAGGTCGAGGAGGTGCGCGGCGCCGGCGTGGTCGGCGAGCAGCCGACGATCCGGCCGGGCGACAGTTATTCCTACGCTTCGGGCTGCCCGCTGCGCACCGAGTCGGGGGCCATGGTCGGTTCCTACCGCATGGTCGACGATCGCGGCCGCATGTTCGAGGTGGCCATCCCGGCGTTCAGCCTGGACGTGCCCGGGGAGCGGCGGGTGCTGAACTGACGAAGAGCGCTGGCCGATAGCAGGCGGGCTTCCCCGGCGCCCGACAGACGGGTGAGGGGCTGCGTCAACCCGGAGAACCGCAGCCCCGCCCCAGTCTCTCCGGCCCGAAGGCCGACGGAGAGGCGGACGGCGGCCCCTCTAGGGGGCGTGTGTGACGGTCACGCGACCGAAAGACGACGGGCGCGCGATAAGGATGGCGCGCCCGTTGGAAATCCAGAGCTAGATGTAGCGGCGGAGCGAGCGGGCCAGTTCGGCGGCGCCGTCCTTGCCGCCCTTCTTGACCTGCGGCTGGTAGGCGACCCGCGCGTGCTCGACGCAGTAGACGCCTTCCGACGCGCGGCGGCCGCAGAAGCTGAACTCGGTCGAGGAGGGATCGCCGATGGGCCATTTGCACATGTGCGCGCCCAGGGTCATCACCGTGGCGGTGCCGGGCAGGTCGGGCATCGGGGCGGGGACGACCGGCGCGGCGGGACGCGGCTGCGCCGCCTCGATGCGGCGCGGGGCCGAGGGAGCCTGCGTGGCTTGCGGCGTCGGCCGCGGCCGCGACGGGCGGACGGTGGCCCGCGCCGGCTGCGACGGCGCGGCGCGGCCGGACAGGCCGAGCCGGTGCACCTTGCCGATGACGGCGTTGCGGGTGACCCCGCCGCCGAGCGCCTTGGCGATCTGGCTCGCGGACTGGCCTTCCAGCCAGAGCTTCTTCAGCGCGCCGACGCGGTCTTCGGTCCAGCCTGGCGTCATGGGGGTGCCCTCCGGGTAGGATTCAACATCTTGGGTCCCGCCCCGCCTCCCGGGCTCGCGACCTACCACTAATCGTAAACTACCCCTTAAAAGCCGCAATATGTGCGAATCGCTCCGTCCACAGGAACTAGATGTGGTATGGTTAAGGCGTCATAGGGTTGAGGTGGCCGCCGTCTGCGGCCACTTGCGCTGACGGCCCGGGCGCAGCATTTGCCCCGCCATGACAGACCTCGCCGCCATCCCCGCCCGTCCGCCGCAGCCGCGCCGCTATCACGGCGTCAACTGGGAGGGGGTGAAGACCCTCTATCTCAAGGAGGTGCGGCGCTTCTGGAAGGTGGGGGCGCAGACCGTGGCGGCGCCGGTGGTCACCACCCTGCTCTACATGATGGTCTTCGTGGTCGCCCTGCAGGGGGCGCGGCCGCCGCTGCACGGCACGCCTTTCGCCGAGTTCGTGGCGCCGGGCCTGATCATGATGGCGATGCTGAACAACGCCTTCGCCAACGCCTCGTCCAGCCTGATCCAGGCCAAGATCATGGGCACGGCGACGGACTTTCTGACCCCGCCTCTGACCCCGCTGGAGCTGACCATCGGCTTCTCGCTCGGAGCCGCGACCCGCGGTCTCGCCGTCGGCCTGGTGACGGCGGTCTGCGTGTTGCCGTTCGCACGGCTGGGCGTGACCAATGTGCTGGCCATCGTCTGGTTCGCGCTGGCGGCTTCGCTGATGATGGGAACGCTGGGCGTCTTCGCCGGTCTGTGGTCCGAGAAGTTCGACCACCTGGCGGCGGTGCAGAACTTCGTGGTCATGCCCATGACCTTCCTGTCAGGGGCCTTCTACCTGGTCGAGCGTCTGCCAGAGCCGTTCGCGACCATCAGCCACTTCAACCCGTTCTTCTACCTGATCGACGGCTTCCGATACGGCTTCATCGGTCAGGCGGAGAGCAACCTCGCCGTCGGCGTGGGCATGAGTGGGGCCCTGACCGCCGGCCTCTTCGCGGCCTGCTGGGCCGTGTTCCGTTCGGGCTGGCGGTTGAAGAGCTGAATCGCGATCCGCGGCTCAGGCCGTGGCGGCCGGCTGGATCCGCGTGACGGCGACGACGTAGTTGTGGCCGTACGCCTTCGCGCATTTCGGGCAGGTCGTGTAGAAGAACCAGGTCTCGCCGGGCGTCTCGCCGCGGGATCTCATCTCTTCGGCGGCGGCGCGCAGCCATTTCGGCTGATCGGCGAAGGGGCCCTCGAACACCCGCGTCCGGAAGCGGCCGCTGAGCCGGTGATCCGTAACGCCGGCGACGGGCGCTGTCACGGCGAAGAGGTGTTCCGCCCTCCACGGGGAGAGGTCGCGGCTCAGCACCACGAACTGGTCGCCCGCCTCAGCCCTGGCCGCCTCTATCCGCCGCTGCGTTCGGGAGAACACCGGCCCCATGTCGAGCGGTATGTGGAACAGGCTCCGGGTCGTCGCCCGAGCGAACCGCTTGTCCTCGAACTCGAGCACACGGTCGTCCCAGCCGCCGGGCTGGAAGCGCGGACAGCATCCGGTTGGATTGTCCGACGCGTCGTAGGTCGGCGTCTGGTTGGTCTGCATGACGGCCTCCTGCCGGAGTCCGCAGCAGGCCCGCGACGCAGGCTCGCCGCCTTGAGGTGGATCAAGCCGACGCCGTCGCCGCCGCCGGGATCAGCGGTTCTCCCGACCCCGATCTTCCGGATCGACCGCGCCGCCGGGGCCCGCGTTATTGGCGACATCACCCTCGACCGTGCTGTCGCCCTCGATCTCCTCGATTCCCT